>JBOGJK010000510.1:0-8151 GCA_050745345.1 Thermoanaerobaculia bacterium | reverse complement strand
GTATTGCTTTATTTATACAGATGTCAATAACATCCCGGAATCCGGCTATTCTCGAGGACCTGTCGGACGAGATTCGGAGGTGGCGGAGAGGTGAGGGTCTCGATGAAGGGCGTCAGCTCCTCGCGGTGGCCATGCATCAACTTGACGAGTAGTTTGCCGTCCAACACGTCGCTCCAGCGGACTCGCGGCCCGCGTTCCGCGGGCTCGCTTGCGGCTGGCTTTTACGTTAGATGGCGCTGGGTTGAGCCTTTGAACTTCTGCCGAGCGTAGACGCTGATGCACAAGCCAATTCTCTTCCTATGGCTGTTCCTAGTCCTGGCCAGCTGTTCGGTTCATCCGGGACGACAGAACCAGCTCGCATCGGACGCGCCAATCGCCCATGCCCTTCGCGTGGGAGACACCGAGGAGCAGGTGCTCGGAAAACTGGGCGAGCCGGCGTACATTCCGGGCGCCAAGCAATTTCCCAACGGCGTCGTTCGCGTATGGGCGTATCGGTCCCCGGTGGAGGAGTGGTTGTATTTTTGGAACGGAATTGCTGTCGAATGGGGAGTGCCCGGCGACTGGGATACACACGCTGATCGGATCAATGATGTGAATCAATCATCCGCTGCAGACTCTCCGCCGGCCCGCTCCGGCACGACCGAGTCGCTCGGCAGTGCCTTCAAACTGACTGACGCGCAGAAAGCGGCGGCGGAACAAGCAGTTCACGGCTGGCTGTCGCTGGTCGACGCAGGAGACTACCAGGAGAGCTGGCGAACGGCTTCAGACGTCTTCAGAACCAGAACGGAGTTCTCGCTCGAAGACTGGAAGAGCATGGTTCAATATCTCAGGCAGTCACTCGGAGATATCCAAAAGCGGACGTTGACGACAATTGGCCCAATGATGGTTTTTCCGGGGGGCCCCAAAGGCGATTACCTCGCGTTCCAGTTTGACTGCGTGTTGGTGAAGAAACCCTCGGTAATCGAAGGTGTGAGTGTGAGGCTTGAGCCAGACGGTGTATGGCGTGTGGCGTCACACGACACAATGTGAGTTGATAACGCGCCATCTAACCAGCGCTTGGAGCCGACAGCGAACCGCATCATGATATCGGCATCTTGCACTGACACGCCTGCGGTTCGCCGCGGCTCAAGCGCAGGTCGTTAGAGGCCGCGGAAGACCGCTCGGCGGGGTGAGTCGCGGGACCGAAGATGCCCCCCGGCCTGACTATGTGCACCGGATCTCCTCGCCTTCGAAGTAGGGCCGCAGCGCTTCGGGGATCTCGACAGATCCGTCGGCGCGCTGGAAGTTTTCGAGAATCGCGACGAGGGTGCGCCCGATGGCGAGGCCCGAGCCGTTCAACGTGTGGACGAACTCGGGTTTCTCCCCCTCGGCCCGGCGGAAACGGATCGAGGCCCGCCGCGCCTGGAAGTCCCCGAAGTTCGAGCAGGAGGAGATCTCCCGGTACGCGTTCTGGCCGGGGAGCCAGACCTCCAGGTCGTAGGTCTTCGTGGCCCCGAACCCGAGATCCCCCATGCAAAGAGACACGACGCGGTAGGGGAGCCCGAGCCGCCGCAGCACCTCCTCGGCATGGCCCGTCAGACGCTCGAGCGCCGCCTCGGAGTCCTCCGGCTTGACGAGCGTCACGATCTCGACCTTCTCGAACTGGTGCTGGCGGATCATCCCGCGCGTGTCGCGCCCCGCCGCTCCCGCCTCGGCGCGGAAACAGGAGGTGCAGGCGGTGTAGGAGAGCGGCAGTACTGCGGCCGGCAGGATCTCCTCGCGGTGGAGGTTGGTCAGCGGAATCTCGGCGGTCGAGATCAGGTAGTACCCTTCGCGCGTTTTGAAGATGTCCTCCTCGAATTTCGGCAGCTGTGCGGTCCCGAAGAGGCACGCGTCGTTGGTGAGCGCGGGCGGGAAGACCTCCTCGTAGCCGTGCTCGCGCGTGTGCAGATCGAGCATGAACGCGCCCAGCGCGCGGGAGAGCCTCGCCCCGGCCCCCTTCAGGAGCGTGAACCGCGCCCCCGCGAGCCGTGCGCCCCGCTCGAAGTCGAGGATGCCCAGGGCGGGGCCCAGGTCCCAGTGGGCTTTCGGCTCGAACGCGAAACGCCGCGGCTCGCCCCAGGAGCGCTCGACACGGTTCGCGCTCTCGTCGTTGCCGCGGGGCACGCTCGGGTGCGGCACGTTCGGGATCCGCGCCTCGACTTGGGCCAGCTCCGCGTCGTCCTTCTCCGCCCGCTCCTCGAGCCGGCGGATCTCTTCCTTGAGCTCCTTCATCTCGGCGAGCGCCTCGGGGGAGGGCTTGCCCTTGACGGCCGTCAGCTCGTTTCTCCGGCGCCGCTGCTCCTCGAGCTTCGTCACGGCCTCCCGCCGGCGCCGGTCCAGCTCCGCGAACCGCTCCAGACCCGAGCCGGCGAATCGCTCGGGCATCTCCACGAGCAGGCGCTCCGCGTTCTCCCTCAGGAACTCGCGTGGTAGCATGACCGGAGGCGAGTTATATCGCGCCCGAGAGCCCCGCGCGCACCGTCAGACGCTTGAACCGTCCCCTCCCGCTTCCCGATGTTTCCGCCGTGATCGTCAACCGCGACGGCGGCGAGCCGCTCTTCGCGGCGATCCGGTCTCTGGAGGCGCAGAAGGACGTGGACCTGTCGGTCGTCGTCGTCGACAACGCATCCGGCCCAGCCGAGCGGGAGCGCCTCGCCGCGGAGACACCCGGGGTCCGAGTCGTTCCCTTCTCGCGGAACCTGGGATTTGCCGGCGCCGCCAACGAGGGGATCGCCCGGACGCGCTCCGCCTTCGTGCTCCTGCTCAATAACGACGCCACGGTCGAGCCGGACTACGCGGCGCGTCTGGCGGCGCGGCTGGTGCTCGACCCGAGGCTGGCGGCGGTCCAGGGCCTCGTGCTCACCTCCGACGGCGGCAGCGTGGACACCGCTGGCATCGAGTGGACCGACCGGGGAGAGGCGGTACCCGTGTTCGCGGGCGCGGCGCCCTCCGCGCTGCCCGAGGCGTCCTTCGAGGTGCCGGGCGTCTCGGCCACGGCGGCGCTCTATCGCCGCGAGGCGCTCGCCTCCGTCGCGCCGCAGGGAGAGGTGTTCGATGACGCCTTCTTCGCCTACTACGAGGATGCGGACCTGTCGCTCCGCCTGGCGCGCGCGGGGTGGCGTTTCGCGTGCGACCCGGGCGCCCGGGCGCGGCACGAGGGCTCCCGCACGGGCAGCCGGACGCCGTTTCGCCGCGCGCACTGGACCGCACGCAACCGCTGGCGGACCCTCTTCCGCAACTTCGCGCCGGGACGGCTCCGCGCGAGCCTGGGACGCCTCCTGCAGGCGGACCTGGCGCACGCGCGCCGGCTCGGCTGGAGGGGCGCCGCGCTGCCGCTGCTCGTCTGGCCTGGCCTGCCGCTCCAGGCGCTGCGGTTCCGCGGCGAGCCGGGACGCCTTTCCGACTGGCCGGCGCGGTCGGCGGCGTCCGGAAAACCGTAAACCCCGCGGTGGACGAGATCGCCGTCGTCGTCGTCTCGTGGAATGACGCGGCAGACCTGTACGAAGCGGTGTCCTCGCTCGGGGCGGCGAAGTCGGCGATCCCCCCGGGAGGCCCCCGCGTCGCTTTGACCGTCGTCGTCAACGGCGGGACCGCGGTCCGCCGCGAGGAGGTGCTCTCCCGCTTTCCGGGCGCGACGGTTCTCTTCAACGAGCGAAACCTCGGATTCGGCCCGGCGGCCAATCAGGCCGCGGCGCTCGCCACGGCGCCGGTGCTTCTCTTCGTCAATCCCGACACGCGCGCGGAGGGGGACCCCTTCACGGCGCTCGCGCGCGGCTTCCACACCCATCCGGAGGCGGTCGCCCTCGCTCCGCGGCTGCTCGATCCGGAGGGGGGCGGCGCGGTGCGCGGAGCGGGCCTCGCCCCGCCGGGACGCGAGGATCAGTTCACCTTCCAGCTGCGCGGGCTGCCGACACTCGCTTCCGACGCGCGGGAGCTGCTTCTGATCGACCACCTCTTTCCGAACAACCCGGCCCGGCGCCGCTTCCGTTACGGCGACCGTGACCGGGAGACGCCCTTCGAGGTCGAGCAGGCCGCGGCCGCCGCGCTCGCCGTGCGGACGGAGGCCTTCCGCCGGGTCGGCGGCTTCGCCGAGGAGCTGGTCCCTGCCTGGTTCGAGGACGTGGATCTTTGCGCGAGGCTCGCTCCGCTTGGCACGATTCTCTACTGGCCGGCCGCGCGCCTCCGGCACCGGGGCGGCCTCTCTTCAGAGCGTCTCGGGTATTCGCGCTTCCTGCCGATCTACTACCGCAACGCCCTTCGTTACCGGCGCCGCCACTACTCGTTGGCCGCGCGCGCGATCTATCGCGGGCTGCTCGTCCTCGGAATGCTCCTGCGGCTGGCCGTTCTTCCCCTGCGCCGAGCCGACCCGCGCCCAAAAGGGGAGTCCGCCGGCGCCTACCTCCGCGTCCTCCGCGTCGCCCTGGGGTTTCCGGCTGTCGAGCGTCGACTGCCGGCTGCCGGCTCCTCCTCATGACCCCCGACGTCTCGATCATCGTCGTCGCGCACGACTCGGCGGAGGATCTGCCCGCCTCGCTTCCGAGCGCCGCGGCGCAGCGCGGTGTCGCGGTCGAGACGATCGTCGTGGACTGCGCCTCGCGGGACGGCTCGGCCGAGCTCGCCCGCCGGCTGCATCCGCGGGCGCGGGTCCTCGAGCTCGACCGCAACGTGGGATTCTCCGCGGCGATGAACGCCGGGATCGAGGCCTCCCGCGGCCGCTACGTGCTGGCCTTGAACCCCGACTGCCGTCTCGAGCCCGACTATGCCGCCGTGCTCGCCGCCCGCTTGGACGCCCGGCCGGACGTCGGCTCGGCCTCGGGACGCCTCCTGCGCGCGGAGGGAGCGGGACTCTCACCCACCTCGCGGCTCGATTCCACGGGGATCGTCTTTCGCGCGTCGGGCCGCCACTTCGACCGCGGGTCGGAGGAGCCGGCGCAAGGCCGCTACCTCGAGGAGGAGGAGATCGCGGGCTCGACCGGAGCCGCGGGCTTCTATCGCCGGGAGGCTCTGGAGAGCGCGAAGATCTCGACGGGCTACTTCGACGCCGACTTCTTTCTCTACCGGGAGGACGCGGACCTGGGCTGGCGGCTGTCCCGCCTCGGCTGGAAGTGCCTCTACGTGCCGGGCGCCGTCGCCTATCACCGGCGGCGCAACCTGCCCTCGCGGCGCCGGGAGATGTCGCCTCTTGCCAACCTCCACTCGGTCAAGAACCGGTTCCTGCTGCGCATCAACAACCAGTCGGGACGGGAGTTTGCGGCGACCCTGATCCCCACCCTGGCGCGCGACCTCGTCGTGCTCGGGGCGTGCCTGACCGTCGAACGCTCCTCGCTGCCGGCCTTCGCGTGGCTGTGGCGAAACCGAAGGAGGCTCTGGGGCAAGCGCCGGGAGATCCAGGAGAAGGTGCGTCTCCGGACCGAGAACTGAGACCGGGCGGCCGATGCCCGACAGCCGGCAGCTGATAGCTTCTCTTCATGCGCCTCGCCATCCTCGGCACCCGCGGCATCCCGGCCCGCTACGGAGGCTTCGAGACGCTGGCCGAGGAGCTGTCCGCCAGGCTCGGCGAGCGCGGTCACGCCGTCACGGTGTATACGCGCTCGCATTACGCCGAGCCCGGTCTGAGGCAGTGGCGCGGCGCGCGCGTGCGCGTGCTGCCCACGATCGCCTCGAAGTACCTGGACACGGTCGTGCACGGCGTGCTCTCCGGCTTCGATGCGGCGCTCGAGCGGTTCGACGCCGTCCTCGTCTGCAACGCGATCAACGCGGCCGGAAGCTTCCTGCCGCGGCTCTCCGGCCGGACGCGCGTGGTCTTGAACGTCGACGGCCTCGAGCGAAACCGCCGCAAGTGGAGCGCCTTCGGGCGCGCCGCCTACCTCCTGTCGGAGCGCCTCTCGACGATCGTGCCCGACGCCGTCGTGTCGGACGCGCGCGTGATCCAGGAGTACTACCGGGAGCAATACGGCTTCCAGAGCGTCTTCATCCCGTATGGCGGCGACCTGCCGCTCCCATCGGGCCGCGAGACGCTCGAGCGGCTGGGCCTGACCGAGGAGCGCTACGTGCTCTACGTGTCGCGCCTGGAGCCGGAGAACAACGCCGATGCGGTGGTGCGAGCCTACCGGGAGGTCCCGGGACAGACGCCGCTCGTCGTCGTGGGCGACGCCCCGTACGCCGCCGACTACATCGCGCGGGTCAAGAGGGAGGCCGACACCCGCGTCCTCTTTCCCGGGGCCATCTACGGCGAGGGGTACCGGCAGCTGCTTGCCAACGCGGCCGCCTACGTGCAGGCCACCGAGGTCGGCGGCACCCACCCGGCGCTGGTCGAGGCCCTGGGCTACGGGCGCGTGGTCTGCTACCACGAGTCCCCGGAGAACCAGGAGGTCGCGGAACAGGCCGGCGTGCCGTTCGACGTCCACCGGCCCGAGACCCTGACACGCCTCCTGGCGGAAATCCTGGACGACCCGGCGTCCTTCTCCGTATGGAAACAACGGGCGCGCGAGCGCGTCCAGCAGCGCTATCGGTGGGAGGAGGTCGCCCGTCGCTACGAGGCTGTCCTTGAAGGAAGGACCTTCCTTTCATAACATGCGGCCGGCTCCGCGGCCTCCGGCCGCGGCTGGCGAATTATGCTGAAACAAAAAGCGCGGGCAGTCGCCCTCGGGGTACTGGCGGGAGACCTGCTCCTGACGGCGCTTTCGCTGCCGCTCGCCTACCTGCTCCGGCACGGCGTTCTGACCCGTGTGCTTCCCCGCGTCTTCCCTCAACCGCTCCAGCCCTTCGAGCAATACTTCTTCCTGCTGACGCTGATCCTGCCGATCTGGGGCCTGCTGCTCTACGCGGCCGGCTTCTACCGGAGCCACCGCACCCTGCCCTTGGGCGAGGAGATCTGGGCGGCGGCGCGCGTCGCGTTCGGGGGGACGGCGCTGCTCGCTCTGATCGTGTACGGCCTGCGCCTCGAGTTCGTGAGCCGGTGGTTCCTGGTCGTCTTCGGCTCCATCAACTTCCTCTTCCTCGCGACCGAGAAGGTGGCCCTGCGCCTGACCTCGCGCTGGGTGCGCTCGCGCGGCTACAACTTCCGCACGGTGCTGCTCGTCGGCACGGGGAGCAAGGCAGCCTCCCTGGCGGTGTTCCTGGAAGGGCACCCGCACTGGGGCTTCCGCGTCGTCGGGTACCTGGACGACGACAACGGGGGAGAGATCCGCCGGGGCAACCGCTGGCCCTGCCTGGGCAAGATCGCCGACCTGGAGGCGGTGCTCGTCGGCCACGTCGTGGACGAGCTCATCTTCGTCATCGAGAAAGGGAAGCTCGGCGACTACGAGGAGGCGCTGCTCGTCGCCGAGCGCCACGGCGTGCGGGCGCATGTCTCGCTCGACATCTTCCCGCACGTGCTGGCGCGTCCGGTCCTGGAGGAGCTGGACGGGGTCCCGCTGCTCTCCTTCACGACGACCCCGTCGAATCCCGTGCAACTCGTCGTCAAGCGGGCGATCGACCTCGCGCTGTCGCTCGCCCTGTTCCTGCTGACGCTTCCGGTCCAGGTTCTGGCCGCGCTCGCCATCAAGCTCTCCTCGCCAGGTCCCATCTTCTTCCGCCAGACGCGCTGCGGCTTGAACGGCCGCCACTTCACGGTGCTGAAGTTCCGGACGATGCAGCGGGGCGCCGAGGAACGGCTCCCGGAGATCTCGCACCTGAACGAAATGTCCGGCCCCGTGTTCAAGTCCTCGATGGACCCGAGGCTCACTGCCGTGGGCAGGTTCCTGCGCCGCCTCTCGATCGACGAGTTGCCGCAGCTTTGGAACGTCATCGTGGGCGACATGAGCCTGGTCGGGCCGAGGCCCCCGCTGCCCGAGGAGGTCTCGCGCTACGAGCCGTGGCAGCGGCGGAGGCTGTCGATGAGCCCCGGCATCACTTGCCTCTGGCAGGTCTCCGGCCGCAACGATCTGGATTTCGTCCGGTGGATGGAGCTCGACTTGAAGTACATCGACACCTGGTCGCCCATGCTCGACTTGAAGATCCTGCTGAAGACCGTACCGGCGGTGCTGTCGGGCAAGGGCGCGCGGTAGGCGCGACTCACCTCGCCGGGATAGCTTAAAAACTCTCTTTCGGAGCCGGGCGGCCGTCCGTTGACGGTGCTCGACAGGATCT
>JBOGJK010000509.1:0-1718 GCA_050745345.1 Thermoanaerobaculia bacterium | reverse complement strand
TCTTCATCCCGAGGATCGCGCCGTTCAAATAGAGGTTCTCGCGCCCCGTCAGCTCGGCGTGGAACCCGACCCCGACCTCGAGCAGCGAGCCGACGCGGCCGTGGATCTGGGCGCTCCCCTCCGTCGGTTCGGTGATCCGCGACAGGATCTTCAGGAGCGTGCTCTTGCCGGCGCCGTTGCGCCCGATGATTCCGATCACTTCGCCCGCGGACACGTCGAAGCTCACGTCCTTCAAGGCCCAGAATGTCTCCACCTTCGATCCCGAACGGTCTCCATCCCGGCGGAGGAACCGGAGGGGAGCGCCCGCGAGGCCGGCGAGCGACTCGCGCAACGTCTTGTAGCGAATTCTCTTCCGACCGCCGATCCGATATTTCTTCCCGAGACCGCGCGCGCGGACCGCCAGCTTGCTCACTCGCATCCTTTCGGCAGGAGGGGTCGGGATCGCCCGCCTCGATTGGCCGGTCCTCCAGGCATCGGAGCCCCGCTCACGTCTGCCGCCGCTTCTCCCGACCATCGGCGAACCCGGACCCGTCGTTCTCCGCGGCCGCGGCCGGCGGGGCTGTCCGCACGACGCGGAACCGAAGCCCGAGCCCGCGGACGGAACGTGCCCGCGCTACGGCTCGATAGAGACGGGCCGTGCGAACGGCGATTCGTTCCCAGGAGTAGGTCGTTCGAGCGAGCTGCCCGGCGCGCTCGCCCATCGCGGCGGCGCGGGGAGCGTTCTCCAGGATCCTTGCGAGGGCGGACCCGAGGGCTTCCGGATCTCGCGTGGGCACGACGAAGCCGGTCCGACCCTCCTCGACGACCTCCGGCATCCCTCCCGTGTCCGTGACGACGACCGGCCTGCCAGCCGCGTAGGCGGCGAGCAGGACACCGCTGTGGTACGTCTTGACATAAGGGAGCGCGACCACGTCCGCCGCGCACAGGTAGAGACCGACCGTCTCGACCGGAACATACTCGGGAATGGTGATCACCTGGGGATCGCCGGCGATCTCGTCGAGAAGCTGGCGGTAGAAGCTGTAGCCGGCCGCATTCGGGAACAGGCCGCCGACGATCAGGAGCTTCGCGTCCGGCAGCCTTCCGGCGATCTGGCGGAACGCGTCGACCAGCACCTCCAGCCCCTTGTAACGCTTGATCAATCCGAGAAAGAGAACGATCCGCCCGGAGGACGGCAGGCCGAGCCGGGTGCGGGCGGCGACTCGCTCGATCTCCCCCTCCGGGAGCAGGAAGTCGTAGCTTCCGTGCGGAACGACTTCGACCCTCTCGGCCCCGACCTGAAACTCCTTCAGGAGCTCCGCGCGATTCGCGTCGGCATGGACGATCACGCGGTCGACTCGACGGTACAGGCTGGCGAGCGCCTCGCGCTCCTCCGGCGAGTTCGAGTCGTGCGGGAGCAGATCATGGGCCGTGTACACGACCGGAAAGCCAAGGCCGGCGACGAGCCGCACGAGAAAGAGGTCGCGGCCATAGCTCACCGACTGGAAATGAACCACGTCGGGCCGCCGCCAGAGCAGCCGCAACGCGAGGGACCCGTAGAGCATCCGCAGCCGCGCGGATCGGAGGGCGTTCAAGAACGGGCGGCGGCCTCCGACCGAGCCCCGCCGCACCAGCAGGCGCTTGATTCGGCTCGGCCGGAAGAGAAACACCGTCCGGAACCGCCGCGGCAGGCGATCCAGCTCGTAGGCGCTCGAGGTCACGACGGTGACGCGGCACCCCTG
>JBOGJK010000508.1:0-8451 GCA_050745345.1 Thermoanaerobaculia bacterium | reverse complement strand
TCCCAGGGGATGCCGAAGCCGCGGTCGAGCTCCAGAATCCACCCGGCCACGTTGTCCAGGAAGTAGCGGTCGTGTGTGACGGCGACGACCGTGCCGGGGTATTCCGCCAGGTGCCTTTCCAGCCAGGCCACCGACCCGGCGTCGAGGTGGTTGGTAGGCTCATCCAGCAGCAGCAGGTCCGGCCGCTCGAGGAGGACCTTGCAAAGCGCCACGCGGCGCCGCTCGCCGCCGGAGATCTTCGTCACATCGGCGTCGGGGGGCGGACAGCGCAGGGCGTCCATGGCGATCTCGAGCTGGTGGTCGAGCTCCCAGGCGTTTGAGGCCTCGATGGAGTCCTGGACCTTCTGATACTCGGCCATGAGCTTCTCGCTCTCGGCCTCGGACATCTCCCCCGCCATCTTCTCGTTCAGCTCGTCGAAGCGCTTCAAGAGCGCCCGCGTAGGCGCCACCGCCTCCTCGACGTTGCCGAGCACGTCCTTGGCGGGGTTGAGCCTCGGGTCCTGCGGCAGGAAGCCCGCGCGGATGCCCTCGGCCGGGAAGGCCTCGCCCGCGAAGTCCTTCTCGACGCCCGCCATGATGCGCAGCACCGTGGACTTGCCCGCGCCGTTTGAGCCCAGGACACCGATCTTCGCGCCCGGCAGGAAAGAGAGGGAGATCCCCTTCAGGATCTCGCGCTGCGGCGGGACGATCTTCCGCAGCTTGACCATCGTGTAGATGAACTGGTGCGCCATCGGAACGGGGGAGTGTAGCCGAAAAGGGGCGCGGCGCGCTGGTAGAATGACCCGACACGATGGCGACCTCAAAAGGGGATGACCGGGCCGGCGCGCGTTCGTCGAGAGCCTCTCTTCTGAAGCTCGCGCCCGGGGAGCAAAGAGAGGAACGGGAGCTCGATTTTGAGCTCGACTTCTTGTCCAAGCTCACGACAGCCCAGCGGTTCGAGTTGATGTTCGAAAAGTCTCGCCAGATGGCGGAGCTGTTGAGGGCGCATGGACACGGAGAAACTGCTCCGGTTCTTAAACGCCCGTAAGGTTCGATACGTCGTCATCGGCGCTACGGTCTTTCCCGTTCACGGATACGCTCGCGCAACCCTCGACATCGACGTTTTCATCGAGTCGACGGAAGACAACGCCCGCCGCACACTCGAGGCGCTCGCCGATTTCGGATACGACGTCCTCGACCTGACGGTGGAAGACCTGCAGACGAAGAAGATCCTGATTCGAGAATCCGTCCTCCAGACGGACATTCATCCGTTCGTGGCCGGGGTCTCCTTCGACGACGTCTGGAGGCGGCGGGTTGAAGGCCGATTGGGCGGGACGCCGACGGCGTTTGCTTCTCTGGAGGACCTGATCCTGATGAAGGAGGCCGCCGGGCGCCCCAAGGATCTCGAGGATCTCCGCGTTCTGAAGAGGCTCAAGGAGCGAGGGCCGGGCTGATTTGGCTCGAGCGATTCGGACCCGGGCTTGACGGTCTGACGCAGCGGTCACGGCGCCTCCCCCACGTTGAGGCCCATCGCCCCGAGCAGCCGGTTCTCATAACGGGCGTTGGCGAAGCCCGCCTCCCGCATCAGCTGTTGGACCCCGCGCTGCGCCGGGTAGCGCTCGAGCGACTCGGGGATGTAACGGTAGGTGTCGGGGTCGCCGTGGAAGAGCCACCCGATTGCCGGCATGGCGGCGCGCAGGTACCCTGCGTAGAGGGCGCTCGCCACGGCGTTCTCCGGCTTACCGAAATCGAGAATCACGAGGCGCCCGCCGGGCGAGAGGACCCGGCGCATCTCGGCCAGCGCGGCCACAGGGTCCGCGATGTTGCGCAGGCCGTATGCGACGGTGACCGCGTCAAAAGCGCCGTCGGGGAAGGGAAGGACCAGAGCGTCGGCCTGCACGAAGCCGGTGCGGCTTGCGGCTACGAGCTTGCGCCGGCTCGCGACGGCGAGCATCGGAAGGGTGAAGTCCGCCCCCGTCACCTGCGCCGCGCCGAGCCGCTCCGCAAGGAAGCAGAGGTCGCCGCTTCCGCAACAGAGATCCAGAACCCGCGCCGGGCGGCGCGCACCCTCCAGGGCGAGGCGCACGGTCTCCTGCTTCCAGCGCCGGTGCAGGCCGAAGCTCATCAGGTCGTTGACGAGGTCGTAGCGCGGGGCCAAGCGGGAGAACATTTCCCGCACTCTCGGCGCGCGCTTCTCGTCGTAGGACAGATACTTGTTTCGCATGGCCGGGTGCGGATTATCGCGGTGATGGGACGAAAAGTCCCGCATGCGGTAGACTAAGGGTTTCCGTGAGCGAAGAATCTAGGAAGCCCGTCAGCGACGCTGAGTCGCGGCGGGTCGCGGCGGACGCGCGCGAGGCGGAATGGGCCTCGCGGAGCTTCGTGAAACAGCTCTTCCTCGGCAATCTCCGCCTCGACCTGATCCACCCCTTTCCGGAGGCGCCGCCGGAGCGCGCGGAGTTCCGCGCCTTCTACGACGCCATGGCGCAGTTCCTGGCCACTGAGGTGGATCCCGACGCGATCGACCGGGAGGGGAAGATCCCCCCGGAAGTGCTCGCGCGCCTGGTCGAGCTCGGCGCTTTCGGCATGAAGATCCCCACGGAGTACGGCGGTTTGGGCTTCACGCAGCGGGAGTACGGCGAGGCCATGAAGCTGATCTCCAGCTGGGACGCGAACCTCGCGGCGTTGCTTTCGGCCCACCAGTCGATCGGCGTGCCGCAGCCCTTGAAGCTCTTCGGCACGAAGGACCAGAAGAAGAAGTACTTTCCGCGGCTGGCCAAGGGGGCGATCTCCGCCTTCGCGCTGACCGAGCCGCACGTCGGCTCCGACCCGGCGAACCTCTCGACCAGCGCCGCGCGCACCCCCGAAGGGGACTACATCTTGAACGGCGAGAAGCTCTGGTGCACCAACGGCACCATCGCCGATCTGTTCGTCGTCATGGCGCGGCATCCCGACACCAAGAAGATCTCCGCGTTCATCGTCGAGAAGGACTGGCCGGGTGTCGAGGTCGTCATCCGCAATCAATTCATGGGCCTGAAGGCGCTCGAGAACGCCGTCATGCGGTTCACCAACGTCCGGGTGCCGAAGGAGAACCTGCTGCTGGCCGAGGGGCGCGGCTTCAAGCTCGCCCTGGTCACGTTGAACACCGGGCGCCTGACGCTGCCCGCGACCTGCGCCGCCTTCGCCAAGCGCTGTCTGGAGATCTGCCGCGTCTGGTCCAATGAGCGCGTCCAGTGGGGACAGCCGATCGGCAGGCACGACGCGATCGCGCAACACCTGGCCGAGATGGCGGCGACCACATTCGCCATGGAGGCGGTTTCGGACCTCTCTTCCGCACTGGCCGACCTGGGGGACCGCGACATTCGACTCGAAGCGGCGGTCGCCAAGATGTGGAACTCGGAAGAGGGGTGGAAACTCGTCGACCGCACGGTGCAGATCCGCGGCGGGCGCGGGTACGAGACGGCCGACTCGCTGCGGGCGCGTGGGGAAAAGGGGATCCCCGTCGAGCGGATGATGCGCGACTACCGCATCTACCTGATCTGGGAGGGATCTTCCGAGATCATGCGCCTCTTCATCGCCCGGGAGGCCCTCGACCCGCACCAGGCGGTCTTCGGGGACCTGTTCAACCCGAAGGTGTCCGTATCGGAGAGGGTCCGCAGGGTCCTGCCCCGCTTCGTCGGTTTCTACGCGAAGTGGTACCCGACACGCTGGCTCGGCTGGAGCGGCCCGCCGCGATACGCGGAGTTCGGGCCGCTGGCCGGCCACGTGCGATACCTCGAGCGCACGGCCCGGCGTCTCTCCCGGGCGATCTTCCACATGGTGGCGCGCTACGGGCCGAAGCTCGAGAAGCGGCAGGCCCTGGTCTCTCGCGTCGTGGACGTCGGCGCCGACCTCTTCGCGATGTCGGCAGCGGTCAGCCGCGCGCAGCAGATGCGGCGCTCCGGGAAGGCCGAAGCGGACCGCGCCGCCGAACTAGCCGACATCTTCTGCCGCATGACCCGGAGGCGCATCGATTCGCACTTCCGCGCGCTGCGCTTCAACGACGACGTCGCCAGGTACGCGACCGCCCGCCGCATTCTCGCCGGCGAGCACCAGTGGCTCGAGTCCGGCCTGGTGCCTGCCGAAGCGCTCGAGCGATTCGCGGCCGCCGCTGGCGATAGGCGGGCAGAGAAGAAGCTCGTTTCGGCCCAGGTGTAGAGGCTCACGACCTCGCTCGTCCGGGCTCACGCCGGAGGCCGCGTGGCGGGCAATTGGACGACCGTCAGTCGGATCCTGCAGGTCGTTGACGACGTAGTCGCGCGGGCCACTGCAGAGCACCAGGAGCCAGAACTCACCCTGCGGCGGCGGGGCTCCGGCCCGCGCCGGTGGATCGTCCCTGCGAAATCCGTCGCCACCGGAGACGCGCCGACCGACCGGTTTCGCCTCGCCCGGAGAGCTCGCGGGAGCCGACCGCGTCGGAATCGATCTCTCCTGTGGATTGCGCGACGGGCGCCGCCTACCGGCTCGACGGCGATCGGCTCGTCGTCGGGCTGCCGCCGGTTCCCGGCCGCTCCGGACACGGCTGGCAACACGGCGGCTGGAGTAGAGTTGACGCCGACATGAGCCGGGCAACCTCGAAAGCGCCTTCCGTCAGTGAGGCCGAGGCCCGGCGGGTCGCCGAGGAGGCCCGCGAGTCGGATTGGAAGGCCTCGAGCTTCCTGAAGGAGCTCTTCCTCGGCAACTTCCGCCTCGACCTCGTCCACCCCTTCCCCGAGGCGCCGCCGGAGCGGCCGGAGTTTCGCGCCTTCTATGACGCGATGGCGAAGTTCCTCGCCGAAGAGGTGGACGCCGACCGGATCGACCGCGAGGGCAAGATCCCGCCTCAGGTGTTCCGGCGCCTCTCGGAGCTGGGCGCCTTCGGCATGAAAGTCCCGAAGGAGTACGGGGGCCTGGGACTCTCCCAGCGCGAGTATGGCGAAGTCATGAAGCTCGTCTCGAGCTGGGACGGCAACCTCATCGCGCTTCTCTCGGCCCACCAGTCGATCGGAGTGCCCCAGCCCCTGAAGCTCTTCGGGACACCGGAGCAGAAGAAGAAGTATTTCCCGCGGCTGGCGAGGGGCGCCGTTTCCGCCTTCGCCCTCACCGAGCCGCACGTCGGCTCCGATCCGGCGAACCTCTCGACGACCGCCGCGCGCACGCCCGACGGGGACTACGTCTTGAACGGCGAGAAGCTCTGGTGCACCAACGGGACGGTCGCCGACCTCTTCGTCGTCATGGCGCGCCACCCGGACACGAAGAAGATCTCCGCCTTCATCGTGGAGAAGGCGTGGCCCGGTGTCGAGGTCGTCATTCGCTGCCACTTCATGGGGCTGCGCGCGATCGAGAACGGGGTCATCCGCTTCACCAACGTGCGGGTGCCGAAGGAGAACCTGTTGCTGGCCGAGGGACGGGGTCTGAAACTCGCCCTCGTGACGTTGAACGTCGGCCGCCTGACTCTGCCCGCGACCTCCGCGTCCTTCGCCAAGCGCTGCCTCGAAGTGTGCCGGGTGTGGTCGAACGAGCGCGTGCAATGGGGCCAGCCGATCGGCCGGCACGACGCGATCGCGCAGCTTCTGGCCGAGATGGCGGCGACCGCCTTCGCGATGGAAGCCGTCTCGGACCTCTCCTCGGCGATGGCCGACATGGGCGACCGCGACATCCGGCTGGAGGCGGCCGTCGCGAAGATGTGGAACTCCGAGGAGGGGTGGAAGCTGGTGGACCGCACCCTGCAGATCCGGGGCGGGCGCGGCTACGAGACGGCCGACTCCCTGCGGGCGCGCGGCGAGAAGGGGGTCCCCGTCGAGCGGATGATGCGGGACTTTCGGATCAACCTGATCTTCGAGGGGTCCTCCGAGATCATGCGGCTCTTCATCGCCCGAGAGGCGCTCGACCGGCACCTGGCGGTCGCGGGCGACCTCTTCAACCCGAAGGTGCCGGTCTCCCAAAAGCTCGGCAAGCTGCTGCCGCGCTTCGTCGGCTTCTACGCGAAGTGGTATCCGACACGCTGGCTGGGATGGGGGCACGCCCCCCGTTTTTCCGAGTTCGGGCCGCTTGCCGGGCACGTCCGGTGGCTCGAGCGCACGACCCGGCACCTCGCCCGCGCCCTCTTCCACATGATGGCGCGCTACGGTCCGAAGCTCGAAAAGCGCCAGGCGCTGCTCTTCCGGGCCGTGGATATCGGGGCAGACCTGTACGCCATGTCCGCCGCGGTCAGCCGCGCGGAGCAGCTCCGCAGGAGCGGCAAGCCCGAGGCTGCCGGCGCCGTCGAGCTCACCGACCTCTTCTGCCGCACTACCCGCCGCCGCGTCGCGGAGCTCTTCCGGGCCCTGCGCTCGAACGACGACGTCGCCAGGTACCGAACCGCCCGGCGGATCCTCGACGGCGAGCACCGGTGGCTCGAGTCCGGCCTGGTCCCGGCCGATGCCCTGGAGCGCTTCCCGATGCCGACGGCGTCACAGGAAGTGAAGGAGCTCGCGACGGTTTGAGGCCGACAGGCGAGGCCAGGGGCTCGGAGCGCGGGTCATCGCCTCCCGGAGGGATCCAGAACCAATAGCCCGCCGAAGTAGCGCCTCGTGAAGCCGCGATCCCTCGTCAGGAGTCGGTCCGCGCGGCTCTGGGCATGTGCGGCGACGAGGAAATCCGGCGCGAGAGCGTTCCGCCGCCCATCCTGGCGATACTTTTTCCAGGCTTCGCCGGCGAGGGTCGCGGTTTCGGCGTCGCAGGGGTCAAAGAGAACGCCGAGAGTGGCCATCGCCTTCTCGAAGGCCGGGCGGGAAGGAAAGTGCGCCCGGGTCTCGGCCCAGACGACGTCGCAGGCGACGAGGGATCCCTCCGAGAAAGCCCGCCGGAGAGCCTGACGCGAGGCCTCGACGAAGCCGGGTGAGTTCGTGAACACGTCGAGCAGGACGCTCGTGTCAACGGCGCTTCGCACGCGGGGCGTCGTCCTCGGGATTCCAGGGCTTGCCGCGCATTCGCGTGATCTCGGCGTCCACGTCCATGGGTGGCAGAATCCCTGTCACCGCGTCGACAGGGTGGACGGATCCCGCCGCTTTCCGCCCCACCAGCAGACCCTCTCGGGTCTCGAACTCGATGACCTGGCCGGCTTTGAGGCCGAGCCTGTCACGAAGAGGCTTTGGAATCGTGACCTGGCCCTTCTCGGACACAGTACTTTTCATACCGGCATGGTAGGAATTCCTACCAACTCTGTCAAGTCGACTATGGTCCTTCGCCCCTCCCCTCGAAGGGATTCTCGACCCGAAGGAAGTCGAACTTCCGGAAGCCGCGATCGTTCGTGAAGAGCGTTGCGACATCGTGCTGGCGCAGGAGCGCCGCGAGCCAGGCGTCGGGCACTTCATTGTCGCGGATGGCGAGGCCCCGCGTGGTCTCTCGGTAGATGTCCCAGAACCCCTCCTGCTCCGAGACGACGCGCACGTGAGGAAGGCGGAGGAGGGACTCGACATTGCGTTCGGCGTCTTCGGGTGAGAGCGGGCTCGCGAAGATGGCGGGGTGCGTGGCCAGACGGAGGTAACTGGCAAGCGTCGGCCAGGCGAGGCAGAGCACCTCGGGTCCCGTGGAGCATCGTTCGAGAAATGCGGCCGCCTTTGGCGAGAAGGGACTCGTCGTGTCCGACGCGTACAGCAGGAGGTTGACGTCGATCGAGTAGCTCACGGCGCGCGCCGGCCGGGAACCAGGCCGGCGTCGGCCGCGGCGCGGACGGCCTCCTTGTCGGCGAGGTCGATCCGGGCGCGCATCGGCTTCGAGATCCATCGAAACGGCCTCGAGCGCCGCTTGCGGGTGCCGTAGCGCGAGACCGCCTCTGCGAGCAGATCGGACACCGTCCGGCCGAGGCTCCTGCCCTCCTTCTTCTGAATGCGCTTGACGTCCTCGAGCACCGGGCCGTCGATGTTCACCGTCGTGCGCGTCATGATGCGTGATGCTATCAGAATCGGCATCAGATGCGAGGGTCAACCGTGAACTCTTGTACTTTTCCCGGCTACGGCAGCCCCGGCACCTCGTCGGTGCCTTCGTTGATCCCCTCGAAGAGGTTCGTCGAGAGGTAGCGTTCGCCGGTGTCGGGCAGCATCGCGAGGAGCACGGTTCCCTTCGGCAACTTCTCCGCGATCTTGCGGGCTCCGGCGAAGGTCCCGCCCGAGGAGATCCCGCAGAAGATGCCTTCCTTCGACGCCAGGTCGCGCGCGGCGTCCCGCGCCTCGAGGTCCGTCACGGTCACGATCTCGTCGAAGCCCTCGCGGTCGAGTACCGCCGGAATAAAGTCGGGAGTCCAGCCCTGGATCTTGTGCGGCTTCCACTCGCGGCCGGAGAGAAGAGCCGCGCCATCGGGCTCGACGACCGCGATCTTCGTCTCCGGGCGCGCCTTGCGGAGCATGTCGCCGGCGCCGGTCAGGGTCCCCCCGGTGCCGTACCCGGTCACCCACCAGTCCAGGCGCTTTCCGA
>JBOGJK010000507.1:0-3244 GCA_050745345.1 Thermoanaerobaculia bacterium | reverse complement strand
GTAGAGGATCGTCTGGCCGTCGGGCGCGAACCGGGCGTTCCCGAGCTGGCCCTGGCGGAACGTCAGCCGCTTGAAGGTCGGAGCCGACGGGACGCCCGACGGACGGCGCGCGGCCCAGCCCGCGAGGGCCCCGGCGGCAGCCAGAGCCAGCCCCGCCGCGAGCGCGGCAAGACGCCGCCGCGGCCGCGCCGGCGCCGCAAGAAGCGCCTCGGCCCCGCTGGAGACCTCCGAGATGTGGTCCCGAACGCTGGAGAGATCCCGCGCCAGGTCCCGCGTCGAGGCGTAACGCTCCTCCGGATCCTTGGCCAGACACCGCTCCAGGATCCAGCGCAACGGCAACGGCGCCTCGGGGCGGAGCTTCCCGACCGGCTCCGGCTCCTCACGGATGATCGCCGCCATCGTCTCGGCCGCCGTCTTGCGCCCGAAGGCCTTCCGGCCGGTCGTCATCTCGTAGAGGATCGAGCCCAGCGAAAACTGATCGGACCGAAAGTCGAGCGGCTCGCCGCTGGCCTGCTCGGGCGACATGTAGGCGACGGTGCCCAGCACCGTGCCCGGCTGCGTCTCCGGCCGCGCGAGCGTGGGCATCGCCGAGACGCCGCCCGTGTCGAGCTCGACGAGCTTGGCCAGCCCGAAGTCGAGGACCTTGACGAACCCGTCTTTGGAAACCATCACGTTCTCGGGCTTCAGGTCCCGGTGGACGATCCCCGCCGCGTGCGCCTTGGCGAGCCCCTCGGCCACCTGCGCGGCAACGGAGAGCACCCTGCGGATCGCCAGCGGGCCGGAGACCGCCAGCTCCCGCAGCGTCTTGCCGTCGACCAGCTCCATCGCGATGAAGGGAGTCTCCCCCTCGCGCCCGATCTCGTGAATCGTGACGATGTTCGGGTGGTTCAGCGCCGAGGCCGAGCGCGCCTCCTGCTCGAACCGCGACAGGCGGCTGCGGTCGAGCGAGAGCTCCTCGGGCAGGACCTTGAGAGCGACCTCGCGGCCAAGCCGCGCGTCCCGGGCGCGATAGACCTCCCCCATCCCACCGGCGCCCAGAGCAGCGACGATCTCGTAGGGCCCGAGCCTGGTTCCCGGGGAGAGTGTCATCGAAACGCGGGCGGATTGTATCGGAATGGGAGGATTGTGCGAGTTCTCTACGGCACGACCGGCAGGACGAGCCGCGACGGGCGGGAGGCGTCGTGGTGGATTCGGATTGCGGCCTTCCGCGAGCGCGCCGACCGCGCCTCGGATTCTCCGGTCTGGAGGTTGCGCGAGAAGTGCGGCAGGAAGCTGCCGCACAGCACGATGCGGATCCGGTGCCCCTTTCGGAAGAGGTTTCCGGTGCGCAGGTTCGGCAGGCGCACGGTGTAGACGGACCCAGTATCCAGGAGCTTCGGCTGCGGTCCCCCGTCACGATCGCTCGCGCGCAGGACATCGGTGCCGGGGCTCGAGAGGTTCCAGGCCGTGCCGTCGGGCAGGACGTCCTGGAGCTTCACCCAGAGGTCCACGTCCGGAGCGTCGGCCGAAAGGAAGATCTCGACCTCGATCGCGCCGACCACGCGCATCGGCTCGGAGAACGGCTCGGTCTCGAAGACCAGCACGTCGGACCGCCGGGCCAGTTCCCGGTAGTCGTGCGCGCCGGGCTCGGTCCCGAACGGGTCCACGACCGGCCTCGACGGGTCGGAGACGAAGGCGCTCGAAGCTTCCGGCGCCTCGGAGGCCTTTGGCGAGAGACGGCCGCCCGCGCCGAGGTAGAAGGAGAGGGGCCGCGTCCCGAGGAGCGGGAACGTGTCCCCCGTCTTCCAGACGTTCTCTGCCATCACGAACGCGCGCACGCGCGGCTCCCGGTCGACGCCGTTGTCCACGCCCCGCACATAGCGGTCCAGGAAGCGCAGGACCATCTCGGCGTAGTCGATGGGGGCCTCGGGGCCGAACTCGCGCTCTCCCGAACGAGGAGAGTCCTGGCCTCCGTGCGTCCAGGGCCCCAGGATGAGCCACGTGCGCGGGTCCCCTTCCTCTCGCCGCGCCTCGGAGAGGCCTAGAAAGTTCGTGATCGCCCCCTCGGGGCCGTACGCCTCGTCATGCCAGCCCGAGAAGTTCAGCACGGCGGCGCCCACGCGCCCGTAGCGGCCGCGCAGCTCGGTAGAGTCCCACCAGCTCTCCCCCGGCCAGTGCGCCAGCCAGTCGAAATAGTAGGGCGCGACCCCGGAGAGCTCGGGCAGGTCGGTCAGAGGCAGCCGGAACGGCAGCACCGGGCCGAGGCGCTCCCATTCGGCGCGCGCTTGCCTGCGGGTCTTGGGTCCCGGAAGGCCCTTGCGGGCCCGCGTGTCGGGGGCGATGTTGTTCCAGATCCACGCGATCCAGGACAGGTCCCACACGCCGCCGGCGTAGAAGAAGTTGCGCGGCGAGGAGAAGGTCATCGCCGGCACCATGGCCTTCAGATGCGGCGGCGACTCCACCGCCGCGAGCCACTGGACGGCTCCCGGGTAGGAAAGGCCGAAGGTCCCGATCTGCCCCGTGGACCAGGGCTGCGCCGCCGCCCACTCGATCGTGTCGTAACCGTCCCGGCCCTCGTGGACGTAGGGAACGAACTCCCCCTCGGACCCGTAGCGACCCCGGACGTCCTGCAGCATGACGGCGTATCCGCGCGCGACGGCCCGGCGGACGACGTCGTCGCCATGCATGCGCCGTCGGTCATAGGGCGTGCGGTAGACGAGCGTCGGGAAGCGGCCGCTTTCGGCCGGGCGCAGCACGTCGGCCCGGAGGACCACGCCGTCGCGCATCGGGACCGCCGCGCCCCGCTGGACGAAGGGAGGCGGCGAAGAGGCCGCACTCGCCAGCGCGAGCGCCGCCGCCAGGACCGCGGAGAAGAGCGGCAAGACCGGATCAGGCCTGCATCGCGAGGAGGCGGCGGATCCGCTCCTCGAGGGGAGGGTGCGTCGAGAAGAGCGCCATCAGGCCGCCCCCCGCCAGCGGGCTCACGATCCAGAGGTGCGCGGTCGCGGGATTCGCGGTTGTCAGAGGAATCTGTCTGGACGCCGTCTGCAGCTTCTGCAGGGCGCTCGCGAGCGCGCGCGGATCGCCGGTCAACCGCACTCCGGTCGAATCGGCGCCGTATTCGCGGCTCCGGCTGATCGCAAACTGGATCAACATGGCGGCGATCGGGGCGACGAGCAGAAAGAGGAAGGCCAGCGGAGTCGATCCGCGCCGCCCCTCCCCGTCACCGCGGGGCAGGAAATAGGCGAACTGCGCGAGGTACGTC
>JBOGJK010000506.1:0-3411 GCA_050745345.1 Thermoanaerobaculia bacterium | reverse complement strand
GGTCGCGCGGGAGGCGGCCGCCGCGGCGCCGGCCGCCCTGTCCGTCGAGGCCTCGCCTTCGAGCCCAAAGCAGGGGGGGCTCGTCTTCCTCCTCGTCCGGAGCGGCCGCCCCCTGGAATCCCTCGCGGTCGCCGGAAAGACGACCGGGGTCTTCCTCGAAGGGGAGCCTGGGGGCAGAAGCTTCCGCGGGCTCGCGGGCGTGGATCTCGAGGCGAAGGCGGGCAAGTGGGAGATCCGCTTCGAGGCCGTCGAGGCGGGCGGCCGCTCCTTCTCCCCCACGCACCGGCTGCGGGTCGAGCCGGGGCGCTTCGAGGTCGAGCCGCTTCGCGTCGATCCGCGATTCGTCGAGCCCCCTCCCGGCGAGGCGGACCGCATCCGGGAGGAGCGAGAGAGGGTCGCCCAGGTGTGGGAGACGGGCGAGGCGCGCAGGCTCTGGGCGGGTCCTTTTCGCGACCCGGTCGAGGCGCCGGCAGGGAGCAATTTCGGCGCGCGGCGCGTCTTCAACGGGCAGCCACGCTCGCGGCACACCGGCGTCGATTTTGCCGCGCCGGCGGGGGCTCCGGTCACCGCGCCGGCGCCCGGGCGCGTGGCCCTCGCCGAGGTTCACTACTTTTCGGGCGGCACCGTGATCCTCGACCACGGGGGCGGGCTCTTCACCACCTACTTCCACCTCTCCCGTCTCGACGTCCGGGAAGACGAACCCGTCGAGACGGGTGACCGCATCGGAGCCGTCGGCGCAACCGGCCGGGCCACGGGCCCCCACCTGCACTGGGGCGCCCGCCTCCGGGGTGCCCGCATCGACCCGCTCACCCTGCGGTGGCTGCCGTCCTGGCCGCTCGAACCCGGCCGGTAGTCAGACAGCGAGCGCCTGCGCGAGATCTTCGATCAGGTCGTCGGGATGCTCGAGGCCGACGGAGAGGCGGATCAGGTCGGGTGGAGTGCGGGAGGCCGGGCCCTCGCTCGTGGCGCGATGTTCGATCAGGCTCTCCACACCGCCGAGCGAAGTGGCCCGCGTGAAGAGCCTCGCCCGGCCCACCGCTGAGAGCGCCGCCTCGCGCCCCGCGCGCACGCGGAAGGAAAGCATCCCGCCGAAGGCCGCCATCTGACGCTTCGCGATGGCGTGGCCCGGGTGCGACTCGAGGCCGGGATAGTGCACCGCAGCGACGGCGTCGTGAACGGCAAGCGCGCGGGCAACCGCCATCGCGTTGTCGCACTGCCGCTCCATGCGCACGGGGAGCGTGCGCAGACCCCGCAGCGCGAGCCAGGAGTTGAAGGGGGAGCCGACACTCCCCAGGATGTGCCGGGCATGGGCGACCTTCTCGAAGAGCCCGTCGCGCCGCGCGAAGACGAGAGCGCCGCCCTGCACGTCGCTGTGACCGCCGATGTACTTCGTCGTAGAGTGCAGGACCACGTCGGCCCCATGGGCGATCGGGCGCTGCAGGACCGGCGTCGCGAAGGTGTTGTCCACGACCGTCGGGACGCCGGCTTCGCGTGCGAGCGCGATCGCTCCGGCAAGGTCCGTCACCTTCATCAGAGGGTTCGAAGGGGTCTCGAGCCAGATCAGACGCGTTTCCGGCCGGATCGCGGCGCCGAGTGCGGAGAGATTCTCCATCGGCACCAGGTCGGTCCGGATCCCCCACGGCCGGAGGAAATCGGACGCCGCGACGCGGTATCCGTAGTAGGTGTCGTCGGCAAGGACCAGGTGGGCCCCGGAGGGGAGCGTCTGGAGCAGCGCCGCCCCCGCCGCCATGCCGGAGGCGAAGACGAGCGCGGCCTCTCCTCCTTCGAGCGGCGCAAGCGCGCGCTCGAGCAGGCTCTGCGTCGGGTTGCCCTCGCGGATGTATTGCGTCGGGCCGATCAGCTCGTTGCGCTCGTCGCGAGCGAAGGTCGTCGAGAGGTGGATGGGGGGAGCGACGGCCCCCGTCGAAGAGTCGATATCGTGAGCCGCGTGAACGAAGAGGGTCTCGAGCTTCATGCGGGCAGCCTACTTCTTTCCCCGGTATCTTCTCTGTGTCCAGGCGCTTGGACCAGATCCGCCTTCCCGCTACACTTGTAATCTGACCAGTCAGTTTTATAATAGACTCTTTCCTTCTCAAAACAAAAGGATTAGATTGATGGAAATGTCGAGACGCTCGAAAAAATCCGCGACGGATTCGGGAAAAGCGCGTGTGCGTTTCTCCCTCAATGGCGAGCCCGTCGACGTGTCTTTCGACGCCTACAAGACGTTGCTCGAGCTGCTGCGGGAGGACCTGGGGCTGCCGGGCACCAAGCACGGCTGCGAACTGGGCGAGTGCGGGACCTGCGCGTTGCTCGTGGATGGTCAACCGGTCCTCTCCTGCCTCTACCTCGGTCTCGAGTGCGAGGGTCGCCGGGTCGAGACCGTGGAGGGGATGGCGGGACCGGGAGGTCTTCATCCGCTCCAGAAGGCCTTCGCGCAGTTGGGCGCCGCGCAGTGCGGCTACTGCACGCCGGGGTTCCTCCTGACCGCCAAGGCGCTGCTCGAAGAGAACCCGAAGCCCACGCTTGCCGAGATCCGCAGAGCTCTGGCGGGCAACCTCTGCCGCTGCACCGGCTATGTGAAGATCTTCGAGGCCGTAGAGCTCGCGGCGGCCTGGATGCGCGGCGAGGACGCACAGCCGCGCCACGAATCCCTTTACGGAACCGACTTCGATGAGAGCGGATTGTTGCCCGTCTTGCCAGCCCGACGGCAGACGGTAGACGGGAGACGGTAGAGGAGGAGAGCAGTCGGGAAACGAGAAGTTAGCGGTGGCGTTTTCGTCTGCCGTCTTCCGTCTCCCGTCTCACGAGGATTTATGGCTAAAGAGAAGTTTGATCGCAGCAAGCCGCACGTGAACGTTGGCACGATTGGGCATGTGGATCACGGGAAGACGACGTTGACGGCGGCGTTGACGAAAGTGGCGGCGGCGGCGGGGTTGGGGACGTATATCGCGTACGACCAGGTGGCGAAAGCGTCGGAGAGTCAGGGGCGGCGGGACGCGACCAAGATTCTGACGATCGCGACGAGCCACGTCGAGTATTCGACGGTCAAGCGCCACTACGCCCACGTGGATTGCCCGGGGCACGCCGACTACGTGAAGAACATGATCACCGGGGCGGCCCAGATGGATGGGGCGATTCTGGTGGTGAGCGCGGTAGACGGGCCGATGCCGCAGACCCGGGAGCACATTTTGTTGGCGCGGCAGGTGAACGTGCCGAGCGTGGTGGTGTTTTTGAACAAGTGTGATCTGGTGGATGACGAGGAGTTGTTGGACTTGGTGGAGTTGGAGGTGCGGGAGTTGTTGACGAAGTACAACTATCCGGGGGACGACATCCCGGTGATCCGGGGGGCGGCGTCGAAGGCGATCGAGGGGGACGCGAAGTGGGCGGGGAAGATCTGGGAGTTGCTGCAGG
>JBOGJK010000505.1:0-1529 GCA_050745345.1 Thermoanaerobaculia bacterium | reverse complement strand
ACCGTGAACTCTTGAACTTTCGAAAGAGCTTCTTGTATTGGCTGTCGGCCCGAAAGTTCAAGAGTTCACGGTTGACCCCTGCTACCTGCTACCAGATCACGGTCTGAGCCCACCGCCGCAACACTCGCCAGAGGTTGGCCAGCGGCGAAGCCCGCGGCCCGAAGATCCTGGCCTTCCCGATCATGCCGGGGCGAAGCGTCCCGTCGGCGTTGTCGAACTCGACCCGGGCCACGAAGCGGTCGGGGCGCAGGGGCGGCGCGGCCGGATCGGCTCCGGGAGAGGCCGTCGCGGGCTGAGCCAGTGTCGCCGGGGAGACCGAGACGACGCGCCCGATGGCCTGGCGCAGCGGCCGCCCGGGAAGCATCGCCGAGACCTTCGCCCCCGGCGCGACATCATCGAGCCTTCTCTCGGAGAAGTCGATATCCGCGTAGAGCTTCCGGCAGTCGCCGACCTCGGCGAGGATCGCTCCCGCCGGAACGTACCGTCCGATCGAGTCGTTGAGGCGCGGCGTCAGCACCGTCCCGGCAAGCGGGCTACGCACGAGCAACAGCTTTCGCCGCGCGGCATCGCTCGCGAGCGCCGAGTCGACCGAGTCGACGCGGCGCTCCGCGGCGTACACGTCGGCGGAGCGGCTCTCGCCTCGGGCTCGGCTCGCCTGCTTCTCCAGGCGCCGCCTCGTCGCGGCGAGCTCCAACCCTTCGGCCAGCACCGCGGGGCTCTCCAGGCGCAGAACGGGTTGTCCCGCGGCGACGCGGTCCCCTTCGGCCGCGAGCACTTCGGCCACGACCGCGTCCTCGGGCGCCTCCAGGCGCGCTTCCAGGGCGGGGCGCAGGCGGATGTCGGTCCGGACCTTGCGGTGAGTCCAGGGCACCAGCAGCAGGGCGGCGAGCAGGGCGGCAGCGATGGCGAGAGGCTTGCGGATTCTTTGCGACATGAGCAGGTCCTTCTTGTCGAGGTAGAAGAGCCGGGCGGTCCGCGTCACGAGCCGGACCCGTTTGCGGAAGAGACGGAGCATCGTCAGGACGAGGAGCAGGAGCGCGACGTTGGGGAAGTACTTCGAGTAGAAGTTGTAGAAGAGACCTCCGATCAAGGTCATCAGGACGCCGAGGTAAGCCATGGCGAGAGGGCCGTAGATCCAGTAGATCCGGCGCTTGCGCCGCGACACCTCCGGCACCTCGACGGGGAGCCGCAGCACCTTCCTCTGGAAGAGCGCCCCGAGGTACTGGATCGACTCCTCGCGCAGCTCGGGGATCTCGATCAGGCTGGTCAGGGCATAGTAGCCGTCGATCTTGATGAGCGGGTTGATGTTGAAGAAGACGGTGGAGACGCCCGTGAAGAGCATCGTCTTGTAGGCGAACTCGTGCAGGAAGGTGTCGGGGTAGGACACCACCCAGGCAAGGGTCGCCCCGGCGCAGATGAAGCCTTCGATGAAGATCCCGGCCGTCGTCACCCAGAGCCGCTGCCACTTGCTCTCGAAAAGAAGCGAATCGGTCGTGTCGCAGTAGAACGCGGGCGTGATGACGTAGAGC
>JBOGJK010000504.1:0-2385 GCA_050745345.1 Thermoanaerobaculia bacterium | reverse complement strand
CAACCTTGCCGGACCCCGCAACGACCCGGCCAACCGCATCTGGGTCGGCTCGCTCGACGGGGCCCCCGCCAGGCCCCTCATCCCCGCGAACTTCAACGCCCAGTACGCCGACGGCCACCTCCTCTTCATTCGCGGCGGCGACTTCGGAGGGAGTCTGCTCGCGCAGCCGTTCGATCCCGTGCGTCTGGAGACGAGCGGCCAGCCGGTGACGGTCGCCGATCAGGTGGCCCTCTACGGCGACTTTCTGGCGTTGGGCGACTTCTCCGTTTCAGGCAACGGGACGCTCGTTCTGGACGCCTCGCAGCTCTCGCGGCGGCTCGAGTGGTATGACCGCGGGGGATCCCAGACCGGCGTTTTCGGGGAGCCCGCGGTTCAGTTCGGCGCTCGGCTCTCGCCGGACGGCTCTCGAATCAGCGCCGCGGTATACGACCCGGGTACCCAGACCACGCAGATCTGGATCGGCGACATCGCTCGAGGTGTCCGATCGCGGCTGACTTCGGGCCCGGGCAGCAACACGGGCCCGGTCTGGTCTCCCGACGGCTCGAAGATCGCGTTCCAGTCCGACCGGAAGCACCAGGCCGACATCTACGTCCGGGCCGCGGACGGATCGGGAGCGGACGAGGCGATCACCGACGAGATGGGCCAGCGGATTCCCGCGGACTGGTCGAAGGACGGGCAGATCGTTTACCTGGACCGCGAAGCGGCTGGCGGCCGCCTCATGCAGCTTTCCGTCATCCCCGTCAGCAGTCCGCGAAAGCCCTTCACGCTGCTGCCGCGAGCGCCCAACGACTTCGGCTTCTCCGTTCGGCTCTCGCCGGACGGCCGGTGGGTGGCCTACGATATGAACGAGTCGGGGCGCAGTGAGATCTACGTCGTCTCCTTTCCGGGCGGACAGGGGAAGGTCCAGATCTCCAACAACGGCGGCGTCGCGCCGAAGTGGGCCCGCGGAGGGAAGGAGATCCTCTACAACTCCTTCGACGGCAAGCTCATCTCCGTCGAGATCGACACGAGCCGCGGCGGCCTGCGCGCGGGCACGCCGAAGCCCCTCTTCGAGCTTCCCGAGGGAGCGGGCTTCGGATGGGACGTCACGGCCGACGGCGACCGTTTCCTCGTCAACGTGCCCGTCATCAAGAGCTCGTCGGTTCCCTTGAACGTCGTTGTCAACTGGACGGCCGCCCTCAAAAAGTAGATGTCTCTGGCGTCGGGCACCCGCCTCGGCCTACGAGATCCTCTTCCAGTTTGGCGCGGGCGGCATGAGGTAGGTATACAAGCCGCAGGAGACGCGGCTGGACGGGCCCGTTGCGGGCAAGGTCCTGCCGCAGCATCTCTCTTCCTCGTGGCTCGGCACAGTGAGCGAAGATGCGGGAAGGGTCCGTCTAGCACCGATCTCGTTCAGGGCGAGGCTCAACTTGGAGGGCACCGTGAGCCGACTTCGCGCTAGTATTTCAGTCCAGAGGCAGCGGAAGCGATTTTCGCAGGCGGAACAAAGGTGGTTTTGAGGAAGCACGTTCCCCCGTGGGTCTTGCTTGCGTCGACGACGATCATTCCCGTACTCTTCGCACAGAGTGAGAGAGAAAAACCGAAACCGGCCCAGGTTGGCGCGACGATGCACTTCGTGCTCGCGCCAGATCAGGTCAAGTGGACGGCACCACCGGAGGGAATGGTTCGCGGCACGCCCTCGGTGGAAGCAGGAAGTCCCCTGCGCTACGCCGTGGTCGAAGGAGACCCGATGAAGCCCGGCGTGCCTTATACGATCCGACTGGCGTGCTCCGATGGGTACAAGGCGGCGCCGCACTGGCATCCCACGGATGAGAATCTCGTCGTGCTGCGCGGCACGTTCGCCCTCGGCACGGGAGACAAATTCGATCCGGCGAGTCTGCAAGACATGCCCACCGGCGCTTACGGGTTCATGCCGCGGCGGATGCATCACTTCGGCATGTGCAAGGGCGAAACGGACGTGTTGGTCTACGGCACGGGACCGTTTCAGATCAATTTCATCGACGCCTCGAAGTAGGGGCGCCCGAAAAGACAGGCGAGTCGCGCGACGGCCTGTCCGGCACGAGACACGCCGCCGGTTCCTTCGTCCCCGCGAGCTCTCGCCCCCGCGCTTAGCGCGAGGCGCCTTCGGGCCCCGCCTCGCGGCCCGTCATTTCGGCCAGAGCCACCCGAAGGTTCCGGCGGTCAGGAGCGCGTAGACGAGGGCGTCGAAGTTCGACTTGAGCGTCGTGTTCCAGGAGCGGCTGTACCAGATCGAGTTCTGCCAGAGGGCGAGGCTGTAGGCGGCGAAGGCGGTGGTCCCCACGTAGCGAAAGACGGTCAGGTACTGCGGCCCGGCGGGAACCGCGCGCCCCGCCACGTAGGCGGCGAACACGCTCACCACCAGGC
>JBOGJK010000503.1:0-7042 GCA_050745345.1 Thermoanaerobaculia bacterium | reverse complement strand
GGATTACACCGAGCTTCGGGTCGAGATGGCGCGGCGGCCGCCGGCCGGTTCCCGAGCGGCCATCGCGCAGGCGCTTGCACCGTTCGAGCAGATGCATAGCCAGATGACGGATCTGGTCGGGGAGGCTCTGCGGGACGGCACACCGATCGCGGCGCCGCTGACCAACACGCTCAATTCCCTGACGAGCGACGACGCCGCCCGGCTGGCGGCGATCCGGGACCGGTTGCCAGTGACCGTCGTGGCCCTCCTCGTCCTGGCGGGCGTGATCGCGGCGTTCCTGGTTGGCCGGCAGCAGGGGGCCTCCCCGGCGGGCCTGCCGGCCGGCACGATCAGCTTTGTCCTCCTCGTGACCCTCGTGGTCTGGGTGATCCTGGACCTGAACCAGACCTACGGGGGATTCATCCGTGTGAGCCAGGAACCTATGCAGCGGCTGCTGGCTTCGATGGCGCCCTGATCCGCACGACCGGATGCCGAACGAGGCGCGGGTGAAGGGCGTTCCGGTCGCGGCGGCGCGCCCCGCGGCGCTCGAGCGCGTGCTCGGCCGCGCCGACCTGGTGCTGTTCTCGGTCTGCGCCATTCTCACGATCGACACGCTCGCCTCGGCGGCCTCCATGGGCGTGGCCTGGTTCTCCTGGTGGGCCATCACCATGGTCCTCTTCTTCATCCCGTACGGCCTCATTACCGCCGAGCTCGGCGCGGCCTGGCCGGGCGAGGGCGGCGTGTACGTCTGGGTGCGCGAGGCCTTCGGGCTCCGCTGGGGATCGATGGCCGCCTGGCTCTACTGGATCAACAATGCCTACTGGGTTCCCTCCGTCTACCTCATCTTCGCCGGTACCTTCGAGACGATCTTCCTGCGGACGCGCTCGACCTGGCAGGAGGCGGGCATCGCGATCGCGCTCACGTGGCTGACCGTGGGGCTGGGCGTGGTGCGCCTGGAGGTGTCCAAGTGGGTCCCCAACCTCGGGGCGGTGGTCAAGGTGCTGATCTTCCTGGCCCTGGGCGCACTCGGCATCGGCTCAGTGCTCGCCGGGCGTCCGGCCGCCAACGACTTTTCGCTCGGGAGCTTCCTGCCCCGCTGGAACGACTCGCTCGCGTATCTCCCGGCGCTCCTCTACAACACGTTCGGCTTCGAGCTGATGAGCTCGGCGGGCGGAGAGATGCGCGACCCGCGACGCGATGTCCCGCGCGTGATCCTGCTGTCGGGGGCGGTCATCGCGGTCGTCTACGCGCTGGGCGTCGCGGGGATCCTGCTCGCCGTGCCGCTCGAGAAGCTCTCGATCGTGACGGGAACCTGGGACGCCCTGGAGGTGCTCGGGCGCCAGTGGGGGGCCGCGGGCAACACGGCGGTCCTGCTGCTCGGGCTGGGATTCCTCTACGCCTGTGTCGCCAACATCGTGACTTGGAGCCTGGGCGCCAACCGCGTGGCGGCGGTCGCGGCGGAAGAAGGCATGCTGCCGGCCGGCCTCGGGCGGCTCCATCCCCGCTTTCGAACACCGCACGTCGCATTCATCTGGATGGGCCTCGTGTCGACGGCGTTGCTGGTCGGCAACGCCCTGCTGTCGGACAGCCAGTCCAACGTTTTCTGGATGACCTTCAAGCTGTCGGGCCTCTGTCTGCTCCTCTGCTACCTGCTCGTCTTTCCGGCCTTCCTGATTCTGCGCCGGCGCCGGCCGGATCAGCCGCGCCCCTACCGGCTCCCGGGCGGCCGCGGCGCCGCCTGGCTGTCGGCGTCGTTCTGCACGCTCTTCATCGCCGGCGCGAGCGTCCTCTTCTTCGCCCCCTCGCCCACGAGCCAGGCCCCCGTCCGGGAGGCCGTCCTGCTCGGAGTCGAGACCGTCGCGACGCTCGTCATCGGGTACCTGCTGATTCCGCGGGCCGCGCGTTCGGCGGCCGGGCGGTCGGCATGAGCGAGGCGCTCCCGGTCGTCTTCCTCGCCCGGCACGGCGAGACCGCCTGGAGCCTCTCGGGCCAGCACTCGGGGCCGACCGACTTGCCGCTGACCGAGCGCGGGGAGCACAACGCCCACCGGCTCGGCGAGCGGCCGCGCGGACTGCTCTGCGAGCATGGCGTCTTCACGCAGGGCGCGATCTGGAGCATCGACTCGTTCGACCAGTGGGGCGTCGAGCTGGGCAAGGTCCTGGCCCAGCGCAACATCCTCGAAGGCAAAGCCGAGCCCCGCCTCGGGCAGGACAGCTCGACGAACAACCTGATCCGCCGCGGCCGCAAGCTCAGGCAGAGCGCGCAATGAACGGGAGCGCTCCCTTGAGGATGGAAGTCCTTGCGGACGCCGACGCGGTCGCCCGAAGGGCCGCCGGGATCATTGCCGCGGAGGCCCGGACGTCGGTTGCCGCGCGCGGCCGCTTTGTCCTAGCCGTCAGCGGCGGCCACACCCCTTGGATCATGCTGCGGGATCTGGCCGGAGAAGAGGTCCCCTGGGAGGGCGTGCACGTGGTCCAGGTGGACGAGCGCGTGGCCCCGGCGGGAGACCCCGACCGAAACCTCACGCGCCTGCGCGAGAGTCTGCGCGAGCATGCCCCGCTGCCCCCCGGGCAGATCCATGCCATGCCTGTGGAATCGATCGATCTCGATGCCGCGGCGAGAGAGTACGCGCGGACTCTCGAAGGGCTCGCCGGCTCCCCGCCGGTGCTCGACCTCGCTCACCTGGGGCTCGGGCCCGACGGCCACACCGCCTCGCTCCTGCCCGGAGATCCGGTGCTCGGCGTCGCCGACCGGGACGTTGCGCTGACCGGGGTCTACAGGGGAAGGCGCCGGATGACGCTGACCTATCCCGCGCTCAACCGCGCCCGGCACATCCTGTGGCTGGTGACCGGGAGCGAGAAGGCGGGAATGCTCGCGCGCCTCTGCGCTGGCGATGCGACGATTCCGGCCGGTCGGGTTCTCCGGGAACGGGCTCTGGTGCTGGCCGACCGCGCGGCCGCAGGACGGACGGGCCCCGTCGCTCTCGGCGGATGAGGACGGTCCGCTCGCTGCTGGCGGCGGCGATCCTTCTCACCTCGCTTGCCGGAGAGGTCTCCGCTCAGCAAGTCGAGAGCGGCGCTTCGGCGGACTCCTCTGCGGGCCCTCGCTGGGAGCTCGGCGCGACCCTCTTCGGCTACTTCGTGCCGGAGGATAGCGACTTCGCGCTGCCGATCGTCACGGCCGACCGGGGCGCGCTTCATCTGGAGGCGCGCTACAACTACGAGGGTCTCCACACCGGTTCTCTCTTCGTTGGATGGAGCTTCGGCGCGGGCGGGAAGCTCCGGCTCGATGCGACGGCGATGGTCGGCGGCGTCTTCGGCGAGACCGACGGGATCGCGCCCGGCTACGAGCTGACGCTGACTTACGGCCGGTTCGTCCTCTACAGCGAGGGGGAGTACGTCGTGGACGTGGAGGACTCGTCGGGGAACTTCTTCTACAACTGGTCGGAGCTGACTTGCATCCCGTTCGATTGGCTGCGTGTCGGCCTGGTTTCGCAGCGCACGCGCGTCTACCAGACCGGTCTCGACGTCCAGCGCGGGCTGCTCGCGGGCTTCTCGTACAGGAACGTCGAGCTCACGACCTACGTTTTCAACCTGGGGTGGGAGACTCCGACGGTCGTGTGCTCGCTCGCCGTGAGCTTCTGAGGCCGAACCCTCTCGCGTCAGCCCCTCGGGGCCGCTCGGCGCCGCCGGGTCAGCGAGCGAGACCGGTCGGAAGCGGAACCGTGGCCGCCTCGGCCGCCGCCCTGGGCATCACCCGTTCGGGTCCGCGAGGTTCCAGCCGCCGCGGAGCGCCTCGTAGAGCCGAGGCTCCTGGCATCTGACCCCGCGGCGGGAACCTCCCGGCCTCACGCCTCTTCCGGCGCCCCGCTACGTCTCCATGCGGACCCGGACGACCTTCACGAAGTCGAGCAGGTCATCCAGGTGGTTGGCCAGGATGTCCTCCAGAACGCCGAGGTTGACGTCCTGATAACCATGCACGAGGACGTTTCGAAACCCCGCCATGTCGCGCAAGACATCCGCGAGTGCCGGCTCGACGACGCCGCCCCGGGCGAGCAGGTCGAAGAGCTCCCGGTTGGTTTGGGGCTCGCCCAGCCTCTCGTCGGACACGATGTGGGAAGCCACATCGAGGACGGACTGCACCGCGACCTGCAACGTGTGCTCAACGAAACGTTCTTCGCGGATGTCGCTTCGGATCTGGGCGGGTCTCGCGATGGTCCGAAGCTGCCGTACGCAAGTCTCGACCAGCGCCAGTTTCTTTTCGACCAGCTCCGGATCGGTCACAACCGGCCGCGGCGGTAGCGCCTGAGGATCGGCTGCAGATCGAAGTACTCGTTGCGGGCCTGGACCTCGAACCGCAGGCGCGCCGGACGGTCACGATCGAGGAGCACCCGGCCGTCCCGCAAGACGCGATGGACGAGATCCGGCGCGGCCCTGTTCAGAACGAGGACTTCCACGGGCCGGCGCAGCGCCCGCTCCAGGTCTCCCTCCAGCCGGCGCGCGGTGCTCTGCAGTTTCGGCTCCGGATCCTTCTCCAGGAGGAGGGCAACGTCGATGTCGCTGGCGGCACGGGCGGTGCCCCGAGCTTGGCTGCCGAAAAGGTAGGCCGACACGACGTCCGCGGGCGCGAGCTCGAGGGCGGCTCGCAACCGCGTTTCGAGTTCCCCTCCGGGATCGGCGGCAGGGCGTCCGGGGATGGACATCGTTCGAAGAATTGTAGTCCACGCGAAGTCCGGCTCGCCGCCGCGCCGTGCAGTGACGGACACGAGCGCGGAATCCCGTTCCCGCCAACCCTTCCGGGCTCGTTCCCGACTCCCTCTGGCCGGAGGACAGCCCCCACGCCGCCCCGCAGGAGGCGGGAGCCGTTTCCCTTGCCGTAGATCTGGATCAGCCGCGCGACGACGCCGGTCGAGCCGGTCTGGTGGGAGGCGCCGCGGCCCGCGCCTTTCTCGCCGTGGAAGTACCCCGCTGTCCCGAATCGTGCGGACCAGATCCTCGTACGGGCACGCCGACTGCGGGCACTTGTGGAGCGGCCTCCTGTGAGGGCGGGTCGGCGTCGAGTCCAGGGAGAAGGAGTGCTCTTTGGCGTCAGAACGTCAGGATGAGGTATATCCGGGGGCCGTCGTAGCGGTAGATGAACCCGACGGTCTTGCTTTCCTGCTCCTTGTCGATGTCGATCCGGGTCCACTCGTAGGCGGCTCCCAGGCCAGCGTTGCGGACGAAGTACCAGTCCACGTGAGCCAGCGCCTCCACCATGCTGCCCGAGTACGGATTCACGCTGGCGCCGAAAGCCCGCACGCGGGCGCCCAGGCTGAAGGCCTTGGCGATCCGTCCCTCGACATCCAGGCCGATGAGCGGCACCGGGGCGTTGATCTCGGCCTCCCGCGTGACTGTCCCGCCGATGAGCGTTCCGTCCGGCTGCGTGACGCCGGCGGAAGCGGAGAGCAGGCCCCGCAGCGTCGTGTAGCTGATCCCCAGAGAGAGCCCCAGCTGGAAGGAAGGATTCTTGACGAAACCGTAACGGTAGGCGGCGTAGAGGAAGCGCGAGAGCGACTCGCTCGATACCTGCGCCCCGGCGGTGTAGATCACGCCCCCGAACTCGATGTCCTGCGAGATCGTCCGGGTGTTGTCGGTCCGGAAGGAGACGAAGCCGAAGTCGAGGAAGCTGCGGCCGGCGAAGTTCCAGAAGCCCTCGCCGCGGAAGGTCGTCTTGTGGTCCGGGTCGCCGAGGAGCCCCGTGACGTCGATCTCCCCCGAGGGCAGCTCGGGAGTGCTGAAGGTCACCGTCGAGTCGAGGTTGGCGAAGATGCCGCCGAAGCGGAATCGCAGGTTGTCGGCGACGTCTCCTGGAAACTGCCCTCGGGCGGCATCGGCCCCGAGCAGCATGGCCGCGACGAGCGATACGCGAAAAGCGATTCTCATGAGGTCGCTGTCTCCTTTTCTCTGGGTCCGGTTTTCGCGGCGGAGTCTAATACATCTTGCTTCTATACAATCCTGCCGCGGCTCATGAGAAAAGGCCCGATCTCGAAGTGTTTCGAGAGCCTCTGGCGCACCGACTACGGCCTGTCGGCGCTCCTCCTCTTCCCGGTGCTCGGCATGTTCGTGGCCCCGCCCGGGATCTCGGTCGATCTGCTCTCGCCCTGGCTGATCGACCTCACCTTCGCGCTCATGCTGCGCTCCGGTGCGGCCACGGTCGCGTTTCGGAGGCCCTCGTCGGCCAGCTCTTCCCGGCGATCCTGATCGCGCGGCTGGTCTCGATGCAGATCGCGTCCCGGCGCGGCGGGCGGCTCACGCCGGAACGAAGAACGTGAAGGAGTAGCCCGTGAAAAAGGTGCAGAAGAGGGTCCGGCGGTTCACGGATCCCTTCCGGATCGACGACGGCCGGAAGTTCCGCCTGAAGGACGTCAACCCGGACGACACCCGGGGATTGAAGTCGAAGCAGCGCGCGGCGCAGCTGCTCCGCCGGGGAGTCGAAATGCTGGCCGACCGGCAGGAGAAGCTCTACGCGCAGGACCGCTGGGCGCTCCTGCTGATCTTTCAGGCCATGGACGCGGCCGGCAAGGACGGCGCGATCAAGCACGTCATGTCCGGGGTCAACCCCCAGGGGTGCCAGGTCTACTCCTTCAAGGCTCCCTCGGCCGAGGAGCTCGATCACGACTTCCTGTGGCGCGCGGCGCGCTGTCTTCCCGAGCGGGGGAGGATCGGCATCTTCAACCGCTCCTACTACGAAGAGGTGCTCGTCGTGCGGGTCCACCCGGAGATCCTGGCCGGCCAGAAGATCCCCAGGGAGCTCGTGGGAGAGAACGTCTGGAACGAGCGCTTCGAGGACATCAACGGCTTCGAGCGCTATCTCTCGCGCAACGGTGTGGTGATCCGCAAGTTCGTCCTCCACGTCTCCAGCAAGGAGCAGAAGAAGCGCTTCCTCGAGCGGCTGGAGGAGCCGGAGAAGAACTGGAACTTCTCCGCGGCCGACGCGCGGGAGCGCGGCCACTGGAGAGACTACATGAGCGCCTACGAGGAGATGATCCGGCACACCGCGACCCCGCACGCGCCCTGGTACGTCG
>JBOGJK010000502.1:0-1886 GCA_050745345.1 Thermoanaerobaculia bacterium | reverse complement strand
GGTGGACCGAGACGATCGCGCCGGCGTGGGCCGAGACATAGCGATAGACCTGCCCGAAGTCGGCGGGGGGCGGCTGCGAAGTCTTCGGAGCCTCGTGGGTCACCGCGAAGCGCGCATAGAACTCCGCCGGCGTGATCGTGACCTTGTCGAGATAGTTTTCCGATCCGAAGAACACGCGCACCGGCACCACGGCGATTCCAAGCTCCTCGAAGAGGGTCTGCGGCAGGTCGCAGGTCGAGTCGGTCACGATCCCGACACGCTGCGCCCGGTTCTGGTCGAAGCGCGTCTCGTGCTGGGCGCGCATGTCCTCGACCTTCGTTTGCGCGACTTCGGCGAAGCGCCCCGCCGCCTCGAACACCTTCTCGGGCTCGTTGGTATGCACGTGCAGGCGCACCCGCGACGCGCTTCCGGCGATGACGATCGAGTCGCCGAGCAACGCGGCCTCGCGCCGCACCGCGTCCCGGTCGATTCCGTCCCCTTCGAGCAGGGCCTCGGTGCAGTAGCGAAACAGGATCTGCTCCGGGGTCCTGTCGAAGACCGCCGCCTTGACCTCCTCCGGGGGCGCCTCCGGGATCGCTCCGCGAGCCGCCTCGCGCAGGTACGCGACGATCCCCTCGAGGAGATAGACGAAGCCCTGCGCCCCGGCGTCCACGACACCGGCCTTCTTCAGGAGCGGCATCTGATTGGGCGTGTTCGCCAGCGAAGCCTTCGCCTTCTCGAGCGACTCGGGCAGCAGCTTCTCGAAGTCGAGCACCTCGGCGGAGCGGGTCGCGACGTGGCGCGCCCAGTCGCGGATCACGGTGAGGATCGTCCCCTCCACGGGGCGGGCGATCGCCTGGTAGGCCGAATCCGCGGCACGCACGACCGCCTGGCCGAAGTCGCGCGTCGAGACGCGGGGGCGGTCGGGCAGACCCTCGGCGAAGCCGCAGAAGAACTGCGCCAGGATGGCGCCGGAGTTGCCGCGGGCGCCCCCGACCGCCTCGTCGGCGAGCACCCGCGACATCTCGCGGACGTGGCGCTGGCGCAGGCGCGCGATCCCGGCGGCCGTCTTCTGCAGGGTCGAGGCGAGGTTGGTCCCGGTGTCGCCGTCGGGGACCGGGAAGACGTTGATCTTGTTCAAGGGCTCGGCCCGGTCCGACACGAAGCGGGCCCCCGCGATGAGGGCGCGCGAGAGGCGCCGCCCGTCCAGGTATCCGATCGCGATCACGGCTTGATCGGGGCCGGCTCGATCGACCTCGAGGCTTCCTTCTGTCCCTGCCCGGCCGTCCGATACTCCCCGGCGACGGCCGGCAGCCGCGCGAGGTAGAGCAGCACGACTCCGCACCCCATACAGGCCCAGGGATAGACCCGCTCCGCCCCGAAGCCGAGAAACGACCGCTTCCATGGTTTCTGCCAGAAGTAGTGCGTGTAGCCGTAGTAGTGGCTCCGCGAGCGGAGCATTTCTCCCCCGCAGAAGGGGCACCTGCGCTGGAAATCGCTCATCACGGCTGGGGTGAGAATATCGTGAACCATGAGCGGAAGACGTGAACCGTCAACCGTGAACCGTAAACCGGAGCCGAAAGCTCTGATCGGCTCACAGTTCCCAGCTCACGGTTCCCGGTTCACGGTTCACGCGCCTGCGGGCCTCCACCGCAGCACCAGATTTCGCGCGGCGGCCACCTCGTCCACGCGCCGGACCGGGGTGGTGTGCGGGGCCTTCAAGACGATGTCGGGGTCCTCCTCGCACTCCCTGGCGATCGCCCGCATGGCGGCGACGAAGGCGTCCAGGCCGGGCTTCCCCTCCGTCTCCGTGGGCTCAATCATCAGGGCCCCGGGCACGATCAGCGGAAAATAGATCGTGGGCGGATGAAAGCCGTAGTCCATCAGGCGCTTGGCGATGTCGATGG
>JBOGJK010000501.1:0-8567 GCA_050745345.1 Thermoanaerobaculia bacterium | reverse complement strand
CGGCGCGCTCGAGAAGGATGGCAAGGAAGTGGTCGGGGGCGTCGTGACCATGCGCTACGGCGTGAGTGCGCCCGAGATCATCGAGCGCGTCAAGGAAAAGATCGTCGAGCTGCGGACGGGATTGCCGCCCGGCGTGAAGATCGTTCCCTTCTACGACCGGTCGGCTCTGATCGCGCGCGCGGTCGGGACCCTCAAACGCTCCCTGTTCGAGGAGGTCGTTCTCGTTACGCTGGCCCACATCATTTTTTTGATGCACTTCCGCTCGATCCTGATCGTCACGCTGCCGCTGCCGCTGGCGATCCTGTGTTCGTTCATCCTGATGCGCGTCTTTGGAATCACGTCCAACATCATGTCCTTGGGCGGCATCGCGATCGCGATCGGTGTGCTCGTCGATGCCGGGATCGTCATCACGGAGAACGTCTTCCGGCACTACGAAACGGAGGGCGGAAAGAAGCCGATCCTGGAGATCGTCCGCGGGGCGGCTAGGCAGATCGGGCGGCCCATCTTCTTCTCCATGGTCATCATCCTGCTCGCGTTTCTTCCGGTCTTCTCGTTGACGGGCGAGGAAGGCAAGCTCTTTCACCCGCTCGCCTTCACCAAGACGTTCGCCATGATCGGCGCAACGGTTCTCTCCGTGACGCTCGTTCCGGTGCTCGCGACGTTCCTCGTACGCGGCCGCGTGCACCGCGAGGAAGACAACCCCGTCATGCGGCTCACTCGCAGGCTCTACGAGCCGGTCCTCGCGGCCGCGCTGCGAAGAAAGCTCGTCACGATAGCCATTGCGGGGTCTCTTTTCGTCGTGAGCCTGGTTCTCGTCGCCGGCGCGGGTGTCGTGCTCACGCCGCTCGCCGCGCCGGTGGGCTTGCTCGCGTCTACGACGCAGGGGTCGGCGGTCAAGGGCCTGGCCGACCGCGTTTCGGGCGCCCAGGGTTGGCTCAACGCGCACGTCGCGCCCGGCGTCGGCAAGGAGTTCATGCCTCCCCTCGACGAGGGCACGCTCATGTTCATGCCCGTCACGTCCAATCAGGTCTCCCTCACGCAGGCGATCGAGATCATGAAGAAACAGGACGCGTTGCTCCGGAGCTTCCCCGAGGTGTTCTCCGTGGTCGGAAAGGTCGGCCGAGCGGAGAGCCCGCTCGACCCGGCGCCGATCTACATGTACGAAACGCTCGTGGAGCTGAAGCCCCAGAAGAGCTGGCGGCCGGGCATGACCAAGCAGAGGCTCATCGCGCAGATGACCGAGTCCTCGCAGCTTCCCGGCGTCACGACGGTCTGGCAGCAGCCGATCAGAAACCGCATCGACATGCTGGCGACGGGCATCCCGACCCAGATCGGGGTCAAGATCTTCGGGCCGGACCTGGCCGTGCTCGAGAAGAAGGCCAACGAGGCCGCCGACGTGATCCGGAAGGTGCCGGGGGCGGCCGACGTGTATGCCGAGCAGATCCTCGGCTCGCCCTACCTGCAGATCGCCGTGAACCGGAAGGCTGCGGCTCGCTACGGCGTCAAGGTCGGCGACGTGCTCGACGTCATCGAAACGGCTGTCGGCGGCGAGAACCTCACGACCACGATCGAGGGCCGAAATCGGTTCCCGGTCCGCGTCCGGTATGCGCGGGAGCTGCGCGATGACATCGGCCACATTGGGCGGATCCTCGTGCCGGCGATGGGTTCTGGCGGAAACGCCGGGATGGCCCAGGTGCCGCTCGCGCAAATTGCCGACATGGGGTTCGAGCCGGGACCATCGATGATCTCTTCAGAGAACGGGCTCCTGCGCGAGCGGGTCTTCCTGAACGTGCGCGGCCGCGACGTCGGTTCCTTCGTCGACGAGGCCAAGAAGGCCGTCGCGGAGAAGGTCCGCCTGGAGCCTGGCTACTTCATCCAGTGGTCGGGGCAATACGAACACCAGCTCCGAGCGCGCAACCGCCTGGCCATCGTCGTCCCGGCGTGCTTTGCGATCATCTTTCTTCTGCTCTACGTGACGTATCACTCCGCGCGTGAAGCGGCGCACGTCATTCTCGCGATCCCCTTCGCCCTGACGGGCGGCAACCTCCTGCTCTGGCTTCTTCACACGCTGGCCGTGGCTCACGGCTGGAAGACGGAGTTCCACATGAGCGTGGCCGTCTGGGTCGGCTACATCGCGCTCTTCGGGACAGCAGTGCAGACGGCCGTCGTCATGGTGGTCTATCTCGAGGAAGCGCTCCACCGGAAGGCGGCGGCTGGCCCCTTGACGGGCGAGTCGGTGCGTGAAGCCGCGATGGAGGGCGCCGTGCTGCGCCTGCGGCCGAAGCTGATGACGGTCTCGACCGTTGTCATGGGCCTCTTGCCGATCCTGTGGTCCACGGCCACGGGCTCGGAAGTCATGAAGCCGATCGCCGCGCCGGTTCTCGGCGGCATGGTCAGCTCGCTCTTTCACGTGCTGATCGTGACGCCGGTGATCTGGACATGGTTGAAGGAACGGGACCTCGCCCGGGGCCGCCTGCAAGTCGGCCAGGTCAGCGACCTGCTGAAGGCTTGAAGAGAGGAGCAGCCATCGCAGAGGCGAGCCAGCCTGCGCGTCGCACGTCAGCCCTCGCGCGTCGCCGCGAGAATCTGCGCCGCCAGGGCGATCAGGCCCACGTCCCGCAGGATCGCGAGCTTCATTTCAGCGAGTCGCTCGGCGTCAGTTCGCTCGACTCTCGAAGTGCCGAAGCAGCCGCAGTCGACGGGGTGGCGGCGCGCGAGGTTGATCGAGAGCGCGCCGATAAACACGACGAGCAGGAGGGCGAGAACCCCGGCCGCCGTGCGGCGCCACAGCCCCAAGAACAGGGCGAGCCCCGCCAACAGCTCGAGCCATGGCAGCGTGAGCGCGAGCGCGTTGACCGCGGCTGCGGGAAGGAGCCGGTAGTTGTGAATCTCGTGCGCGAAGCCGGGCGGGTCGGCGATCTTGGCCACGGCCGCCACGACGAAGAACGCGGCGAGCACGAACTGGACGCGCACCGTCAGCCAGGGCGAGAGAAGCTTCTCCTTCACGGCTTCTCCCCCTTCGTGACCGCAAGGCCGCGCTGGACCCAGTCCGGGAAGCCGTCCTTGTAGACGAGCACGTTGTTGAAGCCGGCAAAGAAGAGCTTCTGCCCGAGCATGTGAGAGTCCTCGCAGTCGCCGCCGCCGCAATAGACGACGATGGGCGTGGAGGGGTCGTGGCCCTCGCCGTAGAAGCCCTTGACCTTCTCGTCCACGTCCGCCTCCCAGACCGCGAACGCGCGCGCGCCCGCGATGTGGCCCTCGCGGAAGACGGAGGAGCGCCGGGCATCGAGAAACGGCACGTCGCCGCGCGCGTGCAGGGCCGCGACGTCGTCGCCCGAGATCTCGCCCCAGGGCTTGTCGGGGTGGGGCGGGAACTCCGCCTTCGCCGACTTGTCCTGCGCAGCCTTGGCGGAGGTGGAGGCTACGGCGGACTTCTCCGCAGCCGACGCTCCCGGGGCGGCAACGGCGACAGACCTGGCTCTTTCGTCAGCCGGCTGGAACCACAGCAGCCTGCGCTCGGGCCCTGACAGGGCGTTGGAGACGGCGGCGCACGCAACGGCCGCAGCAAGCAGCCACAGTCCCCTCGTCAGGAAGCGCATTTGCCAGCGCCAACCCGCCACCGCCGGCTCAAATTCCAGCCGGCGGCCGCCGATCAGGCCGAGAAGCGCTGGATCTTCGCGACGAGCCGGTCCTGCTCAGCTCAGTTCCATAAGTTCCTAGATATTTCATCCCGGTATCGCACATGACGGTGACAATGGTCGCGCCTGTTCGCAGTTGTTCGGCTAATCGCAAAGCGGCGATGACATTGCCGCCAGTGGAAGTCCCCGCAAAAAGGCCTTCTTCCCGGGCCAGCCGAATGGCCATGGCCACAGCCTCTTCCGTGGATACCTGTTCAATCTGATCGGCGATGTCCTTCTGCCAGAGCGGTACTACAAAACCCGCTCCGACCCCATCAATTTTGTGAGCGCCTGCCTGGCCGCCCGACAGAACCGGGGATTCAGAGGGCTCTACGGCAACAATTCTGATCTGTTCATCATGGCGGCGTAAGGCTTCCCCGGTACCCCGAACGGACGCCGCGGTACCCACGCTCTGAACAAAGCCATCGATCTGACCGTCTGTCTGAATCCAGATTTCCTCCGCCATTTGGTGATAAGCCGCAATCTGGTCTTCATTGTTCAGCTGATCGGTCCAGAAGCCTCCGGTTTCTACCGCGATGATGCGGGCGGCTTCGATCATGGCCCGGGTTAGTTTCTCCGTCATGTGCCCGCTCTCGCTTGGCACGATTTGAAGCCTGGCACCCAGAATTCTCATGTGGTCGAGTTTTTCTCGGGCGAAGGCATCCGAAGTCACGATATGCAGCGGATATCCCTTCACCGCGCAGATTAGAGACAGGGACACGCCCGTGCTGCCGCCGGTATATTCGACGACAGAACCATCCGCCGTGAGACGTCCGTCCGCCTCCGCCGCTTCGATCATGGCAAGCGCCGTCCGGTCCTTCATGCTGCCTGTGGGGTTCTCGTTTTCCAGTTTCAGCAGGATGCGGGAGCCGTTCTCGGGCACGATGTTGCGCAGGGCCAATAAAGAGGTGTTGCCGATGCAATGCAGGATGTCCTGCTGCAATTCGTTCATGATGCCCGTCCCCTTTTGCTGATGTGGCCTGATCAAGCGGGTCACGATTTCCGAGCTTAGGTCTCGATGCTTCTTTTTGCCATAGGCAAGAACGCCATATTTGGTATCATTCTTGCCATGCGCGTGAATGTCCTTGCTCTGGACGGCGTCTTTGATTTGGGCTTGTCTGCTGTCCTCGATGCCTTTCAGACGGCAAACGAACTGATTGAGATGTCCGGGCTTGCGGTGCCTCGATTTGAGACAAGGATTGTGGGAGTTCGAAAGGCAGTCAAGACCTCCCATGGCCTCAGCGTCCCGGTTCAGGCTGCTGGCAGGTCGAGTCCCGACTGCGTCGTGGTCCCGGCAATTGGGTTCAAGATGCCCGGTCCGCTGGAGGCCGCTCTTGCCAGGCCGGACGTCCGGGATGCCGTCATTGCGCTTCGACAATGGGCTCGCCATGGCGCAACGATGACCGCTGCCTGCATCGGAACCTTTGTGATGGCCGAGTCCGGCCTGCTCGACCATCATCACGCAACCACCACATGGTGGCTGGCGCCGTTGTTTCGCAAGCGATATCCCAACGTGCTGCTGGACGAATCGACCATGATCGTGAGATCCGGCCGCTTCGTGACCGCGGGAGCGGCGCTGAGTCACATGGATCTTGCGCTGTGGCTGGTGAGAGGCATCAGTCCGCAGCTCGCTTCTCTCACTGCGAAATATCTCATTGTCGATTCCAGGCCGTCGCAGTCTGCTTATGCCCTGACCGATCATCTGGTCCACTCCGACCCCATCGTTCAGCGCTTCGAGAGTTGGGCGCGTGCGAGGCTGAAACATGGGTTTTCACTTGACGATGCGGCAAAGGCCGTGGGGTCCAGCAAGAGAACGCTCGCACGCCGCATGCAGAGTGTGCTCGGGAGATCACCGCTGTCGTACTTCCAGAGTGTGCGGGTGGAACGCGCGGTGCATCTGTTGAAAACCGGCAGCGCGAGCGTCGAGGAAGTTGCCGCGCGGGTGGGATACACCGAAGGCGCGACTCTGCGAGCTCTTCTGCGGCGCCGACTCAACGTTGGAGTCAAGGAGATCAGGAGAACTCCCTGACAGCAACACGGCGGATGATGAGTCCTCGCCCGGACCCCGGTTCTACTTCTTTGAAATGGTGGACGCGTTCGCAACGAATTCGAACCGCGGCCGCGTCGGTTCCCCGGGGCTTGGCCGTCGCTACCAGACGGTCTCGACCCCGGTCACCGACCGGAGGCGCGAATCTTTCGTCACGACGGGAGCGCGGTGCTCTCTCGCGGCCGCCGCGATCATCCGGTCGGCTGGATCGGCCGGCGAGTCCAGCAGAAGAGTGGACGCCACGCAGATCTCCCGTGTCAGGCCAAGAAAAGTCACGCGCGGCAGGGCGAGGGCCTGGCGTATCCAAAGAAGGACGTCCCGATCGAGCTCCAAACGCCGCTTTGCGACGAGCATCGCGACTTCCCAGCAACTGATCGCGCACACACCGAGGTCCTCGGCCGCGTCGATTGCGTGGCGCGCCCGCGCGGAAAGCTTCCCCGGCTCAGCGACCCACCAGATCCATGCGTGCGTGTCGAGAATGATCAGGATGCCGCGTCCCACTTTTCCCCGATCGGGGAGATGAGGTCCTTTTCCTTGTTGACGCTGTGGAGAAGACCACGCGGCTCCTCGACGGGCACGACGCGAGCGACGGGTTTACCTCGCTTCGTCACCACGAGCGGCTTCCCCGTTTGCGATACCTCGTCGAGCAGCGCCAAACACTTTGTCTTGAACTCTCCGGCAGGGACGACTTTTGGCGATTTGACCATGGTCACTAGATTATAGCCATTTTCCCTGCGCGAGGAGGTATCAAATCCGGAAAGCTGCTGCCAGCGGCCTTTCCGGGACCGGCCCTGGCCCGGACACCATCTGTCCGGGTGGGCGTCGGAGACTGGGGCATGACCGGGAGCCCGCCGTCGAACTGGCGCAAGACGCGCGTCGCGTCGCTCTTGGCGCTCCTCATGATCGCCACCGGCTGGAAGTTTCAGCCGAGCCGCTACGACCGCAAGGCATGGTTCGCCGACTACGGCTACCTCCAGCGTCAGATCGGCGAGCTCTACGCCAATCTCGACTGGACCGCGGAGAAAGGTTCCCCCGATCTGCGCAAGCTCGACCGCGACGTGACCGCAGCCCTGCAGAACGCTCGGTCCGACGACGAGGCCAGAACTATCCTGCGCGGTTTCGTTCGCGCCTTCGGCGATGGGCACATGTCTCTTCTCCAGGCCGACGCGCCGGCCGTCGATCCGAAGCCTTCTCCTGATGTCCTCCTGTCGCGCTTCACGCCGCCTGAGACCGCGTGCGAGGCTCTGAGATTCAATCACTGGGGCGAGCAGGAGTTTCCGTTTCGACTCGAAGGGACTCCAGGATTCCGGCGGGCAGGCGGAGCCAACAGCTTTGCGAGCGCAATCCTCGACTTCGAAGGCCGCCGCTTCGGCCTCGTGAGGATCGGTTCGTTCGAGACCAAGGACTTCCTCGGCGCCTGCCTGCGGGAATGGCCCTTGTTCCGCCAGAAGCTCGCGGGAACCTGCGAGCGAGACTGCCGCGGTGAGTTCGAACGGCGGGTCGCCGACCGCCTGCTTGGCGAGATCGAGGCCCGGATTCGTCAGCTCGACCACGCTGGCAGCCAGATCCTCATCGTGGACCTCACGAACAACCCCGGCGGAGACGGTTGGTTCAGTCCCGCCGCTCAGCTCTTTTCAGCGGAGCGGCTTCGGCCGCTACGCGCCGCGTACGTCAAGAATCGCCTTACGGTCGGTAGACTGCAGAGCGACCGCGGAGAAATCGCGCATTACCTCGCAACAAGAAGTCCGGATTCCAGGCTACGCGCCATTCTCGAAGATGCGATCTGTCGCCTCGACGACGTCGTCGCCGAGGCTGAAAGACCCTGCGACCCTCTTTTCATCTGGGCCGGCAGGTCACGACAGTCGGGGTGTACGCGCCTCACCACGCGGGAGCTGTACAGAACCGGTGTCTTCGGGCGATACGAGGGCGCCTTGCTCCCATTTGCCGTTCAGGCGAGTGTTTGCTTCGACGCCGTCTACCGCTCAGTCCAGGGGGCTTGGCACGGACCCGTTTCGGTCCTGATCGACGGCAACACCGCGTCCTCGGCCGAGGCGTTTGCTGGCCTGCTCAGGTATCGCGCCGGAGCACTCCTTGTTGGCCGGCACTCCTCCTCCTGCGGCGGTGGCTGGACTTTCGGCCTCCGACCATGGACGCTCCCCGAGAGCGGGATGCAACTCTACATGCCCGACACGGTCGAGTACTGGCCCGACGGCGCCAACGCCCGCGAAGGCCTCGCGCCCGACGTGCCGACCCGCTGGCGCCCGCGCGAGAATCCGGCACTCATGGCGAAGCAGCTCTTGAAGGCTCTGCGCTCGGTGGATTTCCCGGCCGCGTCGCCGGCGTCAATCTCGCAGTAGCGGCCAGACCAAGACCCAGACCGCGACCCAGAAGCCCGCCGTGACAACGATGGCCGCAACGGTACCATCCCTGTCGAGTCGGCGACGCCAGAGAAGCGTTCCGAGGAGGATCCCCACCGTCGCGAGACCAACGGTCAATTCAACGGTCGCAAGGTCCCACGCCATCGACCGGACTGCCCTGGCAACAACGAGGGCCCCGGCCGAGACCAGCAGAGCGCTCGCCGCCCACCAACCGATCGAGCGGCTTATCGTCGCGGCTGCACGGCGAGCTGTCCGCGCGCCATCGGGCGCGACCCCAGCGGCGGCCGTTTCCGCAGCCCGCCGGTTCACCCGATTCCCCTCATGCCCCCACTCTGAACGGCTGCCCGGACAAATGGCGTCCGCTGTAGGAGCGATCAACAGATCGATTGCGCCTGACTTGCGCCTCATTTCGCTGGCCAGCACGGACGCCATCTGTTCCTGGATGATGCAGATGCTCTACTGGGA
>JBOGJK010000500.1:0-2473 GCA_050745345.1 Thermoanaerobaculia bacterium | reverse complement strand
CCGTCGAGCACACCTTCGCGCTTCTCTTCGCGCTGCTGCGGAAGATCCCGAGCGCGGCCGCCTCGATGGCGCAGGGGCGCTGGGAAAAGTCGAAGTTCCTGGGCTCGGAGCTTGCAGGCAAAACCCTGGGAATCATCGGGCTCGGGCAAGTCGGCTCGCGAGTGGCCGCCCGCGCGCGCGCCTTCGAGGCGCGAATCCTGGGACATGACCCATTCCTGCCGGCCGAGAAAGCGCGGGAGCTGGGAGTGCCGCTCGTTTCGCTCGCGGAGCTTCTCGCGGGATCGGACATCGTCACGCTGCACTCCACGGCCACGGAGAAGGGCAAGCCGCTCATCGGGCGCGAGGAGCTCGCCCGCATCAAGCCCGGCGCCATCCTGCTGAACGCGGCGCGCGGGAGTCTCGTGGACCGGCAGGCGCTCTTGGAGGCGCTGCAATCGGGGCGGCTCGCGGGCGCGGCGCTCGACGTCTTCGAGCCGGAGCCGCCCGACGCGAACGATCCGCTGCTGCGGCTTCCCAATGTCGTCTCGACACCGCACCTGGGGGCCTCGACCGTCGAGGCACAGGAGCGTGTCTCGCTGCAGACGGTCGAGGCGGTGATCGAGGCGCTCGCCGGAGCCTCCTATGTGCCGGCCGTGAATCTGCCGTTTCGCGGACCGGCCGATCCGACCGGGGCCTCCGCCTGGATGCGGCTGGCCGAGCGCACGGCGCACTTCCTGTCCTGCCTCGGGGTGGAGCCCGTGATGTCGGCGGCCGTCGAGACCTGGGGCTTGCCGGAGGATCTGCTGCGCCCCGTCGCGGTCGCGGCCGTCAAGGGCGCGCTCGAGGGACATTCTCCGGAAGCAGTGAACTTCGTCAATGCGCTCTACATGGCGAAGGAACGCGGGCTCTCGGTGGCCGAGACGCACCACGAAGATCCCGGGAACTATGCGCGCTCGATCCGCGTGACCCTTTCGAGCAAAAGCTCGCGGTCGAGCGCCGACGCGACGCTCTTTTCGGGGCGCGACGCCCGCGTGATCGAGGTGGACGGGCTTCCGCTCGAGTTCCGGCCGGAGGGAACGATCGTGTACCTGAAGAATCGGGACGTGCCGGGCGTTGTCGGCAGCGTCGGGACGATCCTGGGAGAGGGAGGAGTCAACATCGCCGACTTCTCGCTGGCCCGGGGCGGAGGCGCGCGGGCCGCGGCCGTGATCGCGGTCGATTCGGCCCCTTCGAGCGAAACTCTCGAACGGCTGCGCCGGGCCCCGGCCGTGGAAGACGTCCGCGTGGTGAGCTGGTGAGCCGCCAGCGGGTCGTCGTCCTCTTTGGGGGAAAGTCGGTCGAGCGGGAGGTCTCGAAGGTGTCCGCGCGCGCGATCGTGCAGGCCCTGGATCCCGCCAAGTACGAGGTCGTTCCACTGGCGGTGGGGCCGGACGGGCGTTTTCTCTCGGCCACCACCTCGGCGGCGCTTCTCTCGGAGAAGAACGTGCCGGAGAAGTATCTGGGCGCAGACGAAACGAGGCCTGCGAGGTCGGAGGCCGTCGTGCCTGCCGAGATCTCACGCGGGAGGGCCGACATCGTCTTTCCGATCATCCACGGCACGACGGGGGAGGACGGAGCGCTACAGGGTTTTCTGGAGGTTTTGGGTCTTCCCTACGTCGGCGCCGGTGTGACGGCGTCTGCCGTGGGTATGGACAAGGCGGTCTTCAAGGCGCTTCTGCGCGACGCCGGGCTTCCCACGCCGCGTTCGTTCGTTTTGCGCGCATCCGACCGGCGGTTGAAGAGGAGGCAGCCCGATCTCCCCCTGCCCATCTTCGTCAAGCCCTCCGCGGGCGGTTCCTCCGTCGGCGTGACCAAGGTCAAACGCTGGGAAGACCTGCCCGCGGCCATAGACCTCGCCTTTCGTTACGACGAGCGCATCCTGATCGAAGAGGCCATCGACGCGCGGGAGCTCGAATGCGCCGTGCTGGGCAACGATGAGCCGAAGGCCTCGATCGTGGGTGAGATCGTGCCGGGGCACGAGTTCTACGACTACGACGACAAATACCGCGAGGACAAGGCCAAGCTCCTGATTCCGGCGCCGGTCCCCGAGACAGTCTCGAACGAGGTCCAGAAGCTCGCCGTGCAGGCCTTTCGCCTCTGCGGCATTTCCGGGATGGCGCGCGTGGACTTCTTCTTTGAGCGCGGGACCAATCGCGTGCTGGTCAGCGAGCTCAACACGCTTCCCGGCTTCACGGCCATCTCCATGTACCCAAAGCTCTTCGAGGCAAGTGGCCTGCCTCTGCCGAAGCTCTTGGACGAGTTGATCCGCCTCGCCCTCGAACGCAAGGAGAGGCGGGACCGCCTCTCCCACGAACCGCCCGCCGAGCTCAAGTAGTTACTGCCCGTCCCCTCTCCCGCTGGGAGAGGGCCGGGGTGAGGGGGGAACCAGCGCCGCTGACCTGGCTCCCCGGCGTCACCACCTCCCTCTCCCCCCGGGAGAGGGCCGGGGTGAGGG
>JBOGJK010000499.1:0-1872 GCA_050745345.1 Thermoanaerobaculia bacterium | reverse complement strand
GCTCTACCCCGCCAACGCCGCGATCTCGCGCCTCCGGCAGCGCCAGGGCGCCTTCTCGCTCGACGCGATGCGAGCCCTCGCGCGCCGCAGCCCCGCGGATGCGGCCGCCGTGGCCTGGCTCGAGAAGAACGCCGGGGCACGGTCGGTCGTGCTCGAAGCCACCGGAGATCCCTACCGCGAGTTCGCGCGCATTTCCTCCCACACGGGGCTTCCGACCGTCATGGGTTGGGCGAACCACGAGGGGCTCTGGCGCCGCAACGACCCCGAGGTCAACGTGCGGGCGCAGCTCGTGCGCGGGTTCTACAGCACCTCGGATGAGGAAACGGCCTTCGAGATCGTCAAGAAGTTCGGCGTTGCCTACGTCGTCCTGGGGGACCTCGAGCGCTCGAGCCACCCGAACGCAGGGCACATCGCGAACTTCCTCTTCCTGGAGCCGGTCCTTCCGGGGCCCACGACGGTCTTCAAGGTGCGCGGGGGAGCGCCATGAACGTCCTGATGGTGCTCGACTACTACAAGCCGAACGTGTCGGGGCTCTCCCTCTACGTCGAGCGCCTGGCCGGGGCGCTCGCCCGGCGCGGGCAGGCCGTCACGGTCCTGACGCACCGCCACCGGCCGGACCTGCCGCGCGAGGAGCGGGAGGACGGAGTGCGCATCGTGCGCGCTCCCGTCGCGGCCCGTTTCGGCAAGGCGCTTCTCTCCCCGGCGATCGTGACGGCCGCGGCTCGGGAGCTCGAGGCGGCCGACGTCTTCCACCTGCACGCCCCTCTGGTGCCGGCGGTTCCTCTGGCCCTTCTCGCCACACGGCGGCGCGTGCCGATGATCGTGACCTACCACTGCGACCTGCGCCCGCCGCCGGGAGTGATCCATCGCGCCGTCGAGGCCGTCGCGCGCCTCTCGCAGAACTTCGCCCTCGGCCGCGCCGCCAGGGTGGTGACGTACACGGAAGACTACGCCCGGAACACCGAGTCCTTGAGGAAGCGGCTCGAACGGGTGACGTGGGTTCTGCCTCCCGTGCCCGACCCGCCGCCGGCTCGGCTCTCGCCCGAGGAGGTCCGGCGGCGCTACACAATCCGCGGCCGTCCCGTGATCCTTTTTCTCGGACGCTTCGCCGAGGAGAAGGGGCTCCCGTACTTGATCGACGCGTTCGCCACGGTGCGACGACGGTTTCCCGAGGCGGCGCTCGTGCTCGCCGGAGAAAAGGACACCGTGCCCGGAGAGACGGTGGGAGCACGGCTGGCGCCCCTGCTGGCGGACCCTTCCTCGGGAATCGTCGCGACCGGGCTCGTGCCCCCCGAGGCGACCGTGGAGCTCTTCTCCGTGGCCGACGTGCTGGTTCTCCCCTCGATCAACTCGACCGAGTCCTTCGGGCTCTGCCAGGTGGAAGCGATGCTCTGCGGCGTGCCCTCGGTCGCCTCGAACCTGCCCGGCGTGCGCCAGCCCGTTCGGATGACCGGCATGGGCGAGATCGCCGCCATCGCCGACGCCGAGGATCTGGCGCGGCAGCTCGTCAAGGTGCTCGAGAACCCGGCAGCCTACCGCAAGGAGCGGCAGGCCATCCGCCGGGCCTTCGACCTCGACCGCACGGTCTCCGACTACGAAGAGATCTACCGCCGCGCCCTGGGGTCAGATCTCTAGACTTGCGATCTCGCCGCCAGACAGGAAGTTGGCAAGATGAGAGATCTGACCCCGGAGAGGATCCTGCGGGCGCATCTGCGCGAGATGCCGTTCCACAGGGTCATCATGCGGTCGATCGAGGCGCGCATTCTGTCGCAGGTCGAGCTTCCGCGTCCCGTTCTCGATGTCGGGTGCGGGGACGGACACTTCGCCTCGGTGCTCTTCTCGGAAGGGACCGACGTCGGGCTGGATCCGGGC
>JBOGJK010000498.1:0-5589 GCA_050745345.1 Thermoanaerobaculia bacterium | reverse complement strand
CCCCCGCACTCTCCCAGAGGGAGAGGGCACGGGCGGCTGGAGGACGTATCCGGCTCTCCTGCGCAACCCCTTCTATCGCCGCGTCGTCGCGGGCTACGCGGCCTACACGTTCGCCCTGGGAGCCCTCGCCTTCTGGATGCCGGCGTTCCTCGAGCGGGAGCGGGGCGTGCCGCGCGCCGAGGCGACGGTGCAGTTCGGGATCATCGCCGTGGCGACGGGCTTCGCCGGGACGTTCGCCGGCGGGTGGCTGGCGGACCGCCTCCGCCCGCGCCGCCGCGGGGCGGACCTGCTCGTCTGCGGCTGGGCGACGCTCGCCGCGGCTCCCGTGGCGCTCGTCGCGGTCCTCGCCCCTCGGCCCGCCGTGTACCTGCCGGCCGTCGTCGTGGCAGAGCTTCTCCTCTTCGCTTCGACCGGGCCGGTCAACTCCGCCACGATCGAAGCCGTCTCGCCCGGCCACCGCGCCAGCGCCATGGCGCTCCAGATCCTCGCGATTCACCTCTTCGGAGATGTTCCTTCGCCGCCGCTGCTGGGCGCGATCTCCGATCGGACCTCACTCCAGACGGCCTTCCTGATCCTGCCGGTGGCGATCGCGGTGGCGGGCGCGATCTGGCTCGTGGCGGCCCGCGGATGGGAACGGAGGCAGAGCGCGGCGAAGAGCTAGGGTTCCTTCCCCTCCCGCTTGCGGCGGCTGTGGTCGAGGACGCGCTTGCGCACGCGGATCGAGGCGGGGGTCACCTCGACCAGCTCGTCGTCGTTGATCCACTCGATCGCCTGCTCGATGTTCAATTCCCGCGGCGATGTGAGCCGGATCGCCTGATCGGAGGTGGAGGCGCGCATGTTGGTCAGGTGCTTCTTCTCGCACGGCTGCACGACCATGTCGCCCTCCTTGACCTGCTCCCCGACGATCTGGCCCGCGTAGACCTTCTCCATCGGCTTGACGAAGAAGACGCCGCGGTCGGCGAGGCGATCGAGGGCGTAGGCCGTCACGTCTCCCGGCTCCTTGGCGATCATCGTGCCGCGCTTGCGGTTGGGAAGCGCCCCGCGGTGCGGCCCGTAGCGGTCGAAGAGGTGGTTCAAGAGCCCGGTCCCCTTGGTCAGCGTCAGGAACTCGAGGCGAAAGCCCAGGAGGCCGCGCGAGGAGATCGTGAACTCCAGGCGCGTGCGGTCGCCGTGCTTGCCCAGGTGCTTCAACTCCCCTTTGCGTTCTCCGACCGCCGCGATGACCGGCCCGGTGAACTCCTCGGCGCAGTCGATGACGAGATCCTCGTAGGGCTCGAGCAGCTGCCCGCTCTCGTCCCGGCGCAGGATCACCTGCGGGCGGCCGAGGGAGAACTCGTTGCTCTCGCGACGCATCGTCTCGGCGAGGATCGCGAGCGAGAGCTCCCCGCGCCCGAGCACCACGAAGGAGTCGGGCTCGGGGCTCCTCTCCATCCGCAGACCGACGTTTCTCTCGAGCTCCTTCTCCAGGCGCTCCAACAGGTGCCGGCTCGTGACGTACTTGCCCGACTGCCCCGCCATGGGCGAGTCGTTGATCCGAAACTCCATCGAGAGGGTCGGCTCGTCCACCCGGATGCCGGGCAGCGGGACCGGGTCGGAGAGATCCAGGATCGTGTCGCCGATCTCGATCCGAGGAAAGCCGGAGATCATGCAGATGTCCCCGGCCGAGGCGTCGGTCACCTCGACCCGCTCGATCCCCTCGAAGAGGTAGATCTTCCCCGCCTTCCCCCTCTGCACGATCGAGCCGTCCGGCCGCACCGCGGCGAGATCGAGCGCGCAGGAGAGGCTGCCGGAGTGGATCCTCCCGACCGCCAGGCGCCCCAGGTAGTCGGAATAGTCGATGTTCGCCACGATCATCTTGAACGGAGCGTCGCCGATCGCGGGCGCCGGGATCTCCTCCAGGATGGCGTCGAGCAGCGGCGCCAGGTCCCCCGACCGGGCGTTCGGATCGCGCGAGGCGAACCCGAGCCGCCCCGCGCCGTAGAGCACCGAGAACTCCAGGTGCCGCTCCTCGGTCGCGAGCGAGAGAAACAGGTCGTGGATCTCCTCCTCGACCTCCGCGACCCGAGCATCGGCCCGGTCGATCTTGTTGATCAGCACGATCGGGCGCTTGCCCCCCTCCAGGGCCTTCTTCAGCACGAAGCGGGTCTGCGGCAGCGGCCCCTCGGAGGCGTCGACGAGCAGGAGCACTCCTTCGACCATCGTCAGGATGCGCTCGACCTCGGAGCCGAAGTCGCGGTGGCCCGGGGTGTCCACGATGTTGATCACCGTGTCGCGATACTTGACCCCCGTGTTCTTGGCGAGGATCGTGATCCCGCGCTCCCGCTCGAGCTCCCCCGAGTCCATGACCAGCTCCTCGACGTGAGAGCCGGCGCGGAAGGTGCCGCACTGCCGCAAGAGCGCGTCCACGAGTGTGGTCTTGCCGTGGTCCACGTGGGCCACGATGGCGAGCGCCCGGCGGTCGGCCCGCACGGCGGGCGGAGCGGATTTGGTTGCCGAAGTCGACATCTTGCGAACCCGTAACGATACCCCAGTCCTCGCGCCGCGGCGATAATCCGCGGCGTGGAGACGAGCCTCGCCACCGCGCTCCAGCGCCACTTCGGGCACCCGGCCTTCCGGCCCGGCCAGGAGGAGGTCGTTCGGGCGGCGCTCGCGGGCCGGGACGTGCTCGCGGTCATGCCGACCGGCTCGGGCAAGTCGATCGGCTACCAGCTCCCGGCGCTGCTGCTGCCCGGCACGACGCTCGTCGTGTCGCCGTTGATCGCCCTGATGAAGGACCAGGTGGACGAGCTCGCCCGCCGCGGCATCCCCGCCGCCGCGATCCACTCCCTGATGCCGCCCGAGGAGCGGCAGGCGGCGATCGAGGGGGCGCGCGAAGGGCGGTGGCGGCTGCTCTACGTCTCGCCCGAACGCTTCGCCAACGATCGATTCGCGTCGGCCCTCGCCCGGGTTCCGATCTCCCGATTCGCGGTGGACGAGGCGCACTGCGTCTCGGAGTGGGGCCATGACTTCCGTCCCGACTACCGCCGGCTCGCCGGGGCGGCCGGCCGCTCCATCCGCGCCGACGGCCGGCCGGGCAGGCCGCCCGTCCTGGCCTTCACGGCGACGGCGACTCCCGAGGTGCGTGAGGACATCATCGAGCTGCTCGAGCTGGAGAAGCCCGAGGTCTTCGTCGCGGGTTTCGACCGGCCGAACCTCTTTCTCGACGTGCGCCGCGTCTCCGGCGACCTCGAAAAACAGGCGCTCCTGCCCGGGCTCGTGGGGGCGCGGCGGGCGCTCGTCTACGCCTCGACCCGCCGGAGCGCCGAAAGCGCGGCGTGGACGCTGCGGGCCTCGGGCCTTCCCGCCGAGGCCTACCACGCCGGGCTGGACGACGCCGAGCGGCTGCGTGTCCAGAACGCCTTCGCCGACGGGGCGGCCCGCGTCGTCTGCGCGACCAACGCCTTCGGCATGGGGATCGACCGCCCCGACGTCGAGGCCGTGGTGCATTACGAGATCCCGGGGTCGCTGGAGGCCTACTACCAGGAAATCGGGCGCGGCGGCCGCGACGGACGCCCCGCCGACGCGGTGCTCCTCTGGAACTACGTGGATGTCCGGACCCGGGAGTTCTTGATCGACCGTGAGGACGACGACTCGGACCCGCGCCGCCGGCGCACGCCGCCGGACCCCGAGCAACGCGAGAAGAGGCGCCAGCTCGAGCACCGCAAGCTCCGGCGCATGATCGCCTATGCCGATTCCCTGGGGTGCCGGCGTGCGACGCTGCTCGGCTACTTCGGGGAAAGAGACGTCCCGCCCCGCTGCGGCGCCTGCGGCAACTGCCGGCGCCGGCAAGCCCTCGATCCGGATCAGCTGCTTCTGCTGCGGAAAATCCTGTCGGGCGTCGCCCGCGGCGGGCAGCGCTGGGGCCGCCGCCGGATCGCCGCGATGCTGACCGGGCGGCTCGAGGACCTGCCGGAGTCTCTGACGCGGCTCTCGACGACGGGCCTGCTCGCCGGGAAGGCGCAGGCCACCGTCGAGAAATGGATCGACGCCGCGGTCGGCGCGGGTCTTCTCGCGGCGACGGATGACGGCTACCGCACGCTCTCGCTCACGCGCCCGGGGCGCGACGTCATGGCCGGGCGCGTCACCGCGGTCGAGATGACGCTGCCCGAGCCGTTGCGGGAACGGGCGGCGCGCAAGATGAGCAGGCAGAAGCGTTCGCTCGGTTTCGACGGGGCCGCGCGCGACTCGGGCGCGGGTCCGGCCGATTCCGCCCTTCTCGGAGCGCTACGCCGGTGGCGGCTCGAAGAGAGCCGGCGGCGAGCCGTGCCCGCCTACGCCGTCCTTCCCGACCGCACACTCGCGGCGCTGGCGGCCGCCAAGCCCGCGAGCCTCGACGCCCTGTCGCGGATCCCGGGCATCGGACCGGCCCGCCTCGCCGCGTACGGGTCCTTCCTCCTGTCGCTGGTCGCCTCGCGGTAGAGTCCCGCTCGCCGACAGGAGGAGGGCACAAGAATGCCGCTCATTTGTCTGCTTTCCCTCGCGCTCTCGCTGGAGGCCGCGGCTGTGGCGGCCGTTCCCGGGCCCGGCCCAGGCGCTTTCACGCTGGAGCAGGTCCTCTCGGCCCCGTTTCCCTCCGACCTGACCGCGGCGCCATCCGGAGGCGCTGTGGCCTGGGTCTTCGACGCGCGGGGCTCGCGCAACGTCTGGATCGCGGAGCCTCCCGACTACCGCGGCCGCGCCGTGACGGCCTACTCCGGCGACGACGGCCAGGAGATCACGGACCTCGCCTTCACCCCGGACGGCAAGAGTCTCGTCTACGTCCGTGGCGGCGAGCCGAACCGCGCGGGCGAGGTCCCCAATCCGAGAAACGATCCGGCCGGCGCCTCGCAGGCGCTCTTCGTCGTCGCCGCCGCGGGCGGGCAGCCGCGGCTGCTGGGCGAGGGCGGCTCCCCCGCCGTCTCGTCGCGCGGCGACCGGGTCGCCTTCATCCAGAAGGACAAGATCTGGTGGGCGCCTCTCGACGGCTCCGGGAAGGCGTCCCAGGCCTTCGTGGCCCGGGGGGATTGCGGCAGCCCGCGCTGGTCTCCCGACGGGTCGCGGCTGGCGTTCGTCTCGCGCCGCGGCGGTCACAGCTTCGTGGGCGTCTTCGACCCGGCCGGCAAGACCATCCGCTATCTCGATCCGAGTGTGGACCGGGACGGCGAGCCGGCCTGGTCGTCCGACGGCAGGCGTATCGCGTTCCGCCGGATCCCAGCCTCCCGGCAGCAGGTCCTCCGGCCGCTTCGCGAGGGTCCTCCCTGGTCGGTCCACGTGGCCGAGGTCTCGACCGGAAAGGCGCACCGGGTCTTTCGCGCCGACGCCGGGCGCGGGAGCGTCTTCCGGGAGGTCTCCGCCAAGGACCAGTTGCTCTGGGCTGACGGCGAGCGGATCGTCTTCCCCTGGGAGAAGGAGGGGTGGACGAATCTCTACGTGGTTCCCGCCTCGGGCGGTCTCTCGGCGCCGCTGACCCCGGGGTCGTTCGAGGTCGAATACGTCAGCCTCTCGCCAGACCGCAAGAGGGTTCTCTACAACTCGAATCAGGACGACATCGAACGCCGGCACCTCTGGAGC
>JBOGJK010000497.1:0-3618 GCA_050745345.1 Thermoanaerobaculia bacterium | reverse complement strand
GTGCTTTACGCCCTGCTGATCTGTTTCCTGATCTTCAACAAGTAGGGTTTGGAGGCTCTCGCAGGCCCCGGTGGGGCGCGCCGAGGAGCCGGCCGGGGCCGCGTTGTCCTCCGGCGCGGACGTTTCTGCCCCTTTTTGAGAAACCTCGGCGTCGCGCGAAACGTATTACACTGAGAAACCACCCCGGCGCTCCGGTGTCTTAATCCGTAGAAAGGGCGTGGCTTAAAGGCCGTTGCGGAGCGGAGCCGCTCCGGACGGCAGGTGGGCAAGGATTTTGCGACTGAAGGAAGGCATGGAAAAGGCGAGCTTTCCGGTGAAGGTGGAGACTTCGGCTTCCGGCGTCACCTCCTGGGACTTCGACTCTCAGGCGATGCCCTATCTCGACTCGCTCTACAACACGGCCTATCGCATGACGCGCAGCGCCGAGGACGCCGAGGACCTGGTCCAGGAGACCTACTTCAAAGCGTACAAGTACTACGACAAGTTCGAAGAGGGCACCAACCTCAAGGCGTGGCTCTTCAAGATCCTCAAGAACACGTTCATCAACAACTACCGGAAGCGCAAGCTCGAGCCGCGCAGCGTCGATTTCGCGGAGATCGAGGACTCCTTCGAGCGCATCGTGAGGCGCGACAACACGGAGCAGCCGTCGGATCCGGAGGCGGAGTTCTTCCACGGCGTGCTCGACGACGATGTCAAGAAGGCGCTCGACTCGCTCCCCTACGACTACCGGATGGTGGTCCTCCTGGCGGACCTCGAGGATTTCTCCTACAAGGAGATCGCGGAGATTCTGGATTGCCCGGTCGGCACCGTCATGTCCCGGCTTTACCGGGGACGCAAGCTGCTCGAGAAGGCGCTCCTCAGGTACGCCCGGCAGCACGGCTACATCCGGGGCGGGGAGCCGAACAAGATGCGCACGCGTCCGAAACCGCCCGCCGCATAGAGCGGGAGGGCTGGCCTGCGACTCGGGCCCCCGGGCCCGGCGCCGGAGGATAGGCGGCCGCGGAATAACCACCCCGCGGGCTCCGTTTTGGCCTTCCGGCCAGATGGACTGCGCACGCGCCCGATTCCTCATTTACGCCTATCTCGACCGGGAGCTGTCCCCCTTCGAGGGGGAGGCTCTCCAGCGCCATCTCGGGGGGTGCGGCGCCTGCTCCACCCGGGCCTCCTCGGCCAGGGGGCTGGCCCGCCTGCTCCACTCGCGGCTCGACCGAACGCCCGCGCCCGAGCGCCTGAGGGCACGCCTCCACACGACCTCGTGGGGCCCGGTCTCGAGGCCCCGCTACCCGCTCTTCGCGACGGCCGCCGCACTGGTGGTCATGCTCCTGCCGCTCGTCTCGGATGTCCCCCGCAGCTCTTCGCTGGCCGCCGCCGGTCTGGTCCCGTCCACCCCGGCGGGTACCTCGCCGCGCCTGGTCTCCCGGCGTCTGACCGGGATCTTCGTCTGCCTGGAATGCGAGGCGCGCTCCGAAGCGGAGCTGTGCCCCGTTTCGCATGCCGAGCACCAGACCGGCTTCTGCGCCGAGAACGGAGAGCTGTGGCGGGTCATGTCGCCCGACCGGGGCGCGGACTCCGTTTGGGCCTCCCTCGGCCGCATGGCGACCGTCGAAGGCGTGGCCTTCCCGCAGTCCGGGTTCCTCCGGGTCAGTCGCGTCGGATACTGACCTGAGCCGGGGACCTTGCGGTCCCCCGGACCCCAGCCGCCGCCCGGGCGTCTCCCTTAGAATTCCGACTCCCTATGCCGGTCATCGAGGCCTCGGCCCCGGCGCGCATCGATCTGGCAGGCGGCACGCTCGACCTCTGGCCGCTCCACGTCCTGCACCCGGGCTCGGTCACGGTCAACCTCGCGATCGACCGCCGCGCCTCCTGCCGCGTGCAGCCGTCGCGGGACGGCTTCCGGGTCGCCGCTCCCGAGCGCGGTTTCGAGAAGCGGGCTCGCGAGCTGGCGGAACTCCTCGAGGACCCGGGCTCGGCGCTGGTCGGCTCCCTGCTCGAGGCCCTTCGGATCCGCGAGCCACTCGAGATCGAGATCGCCTCCGGCGTCCCGTTCGGCTCGGGCCTCGGCGGCTCTTCGGCTCTGACGGTGGCACTGCTGGGAGCGCTCGAGCGGTTCGGAGCGCGCCCCTCCCCGGCGGATCGCGTGGATTTCGTGCGCGACGCCGAAACCCGCGTGCTCGGGAAGCCCGCCGGCGTGCAGGACTATTACCCGCCACTGGAGGGGGGGCTCCATCGTCTCTGGTTCGAGACGGGATCGACGCGCGCGGAGCGCGACGAGGTGGACACGCAGGAGTGGGAGCGGCATCTCACGCTCTTCGACACGGGCACCGCGCACTCCTCCGGGATGAATAACTGGGAGGTCTTTCGGGCGAGACTCGAGGGAGATCCCGCCGTGACCGAAGGTCTCGAGGGAGTGCGGCGGGCTGCGGCGCGCATGGCCGAGGCCTCCGCGGCGCGGGACTTTCCGGCGATGGGCCGGGCGCTCGGGCAGGAGTGGGAGGCGCGGCGGCGGCTCGCCCCGGTAGTCTCCACAGCGCTGATCGAGCGGGCGATCGCCGCGGCACGGCAGACCGGGGCGTGGGCGGGGAAGGCGTGCGGAGCCGGAGGCGGCGGCTGCGTGGTCTTCCTGTCGCCGGCGGACAGGACCGCCGCGGTGCGGCGGGCGCTGGCGAAACTGGGGGAGGGCAGAGTGCTTCCGGTGAGGGCGGAAAATCGGGGGCTGGCGGTCGGAGGGGTCTGACCCCCGTCACATTCTCCGCGGTTCTGGGATCCCGAGCAGGTCGAGCAGGCGCGCCATCTCCCGCCGGAAGATACGCGCGACCGCGAGGCGGCGGTTGCGCAGGGCGGGGTCCGGCTCGCTGGCGATCGGGTGCCGGTGGTAGAACTGGTTGAAGCCCTGCGCGAGGGAAAAAGTGTGGCGGGCCAGGGTCGAGAGCTCGAGGGTCGCGACGGCCCGCTCCGTCACTTCCCGGGTCGAGGCGGCGTCGAGCAGCAGCGCCCAGAGGTCCTCCTCCCACTCCGCTTCCCCGAGGCCCTCGCGCGAGGCCTCCGCGGGCAGCCCGCGCTCCGCGAGCTTGCGGAAGATGTTTTCCGCGCGCACGAGCGAGTACTGGAGGTACGGCCCCGTGTCCCCTTCGAAGTTGACCGCCTCGTCGAAGTCGAAGGCGATGACCTTGTTGCGGCCGAACTTCAGGAGGAAGTAGCGCAGCGCCCCGACGGCGATCGCGCGCGCGTCCTGGTCGGCGGCCTCGGTCTCCCCCTCCCGGCGGGAGGCGACTTCCTGCCGCGACCGGTCGAGCAGGATCTCGACGAGGTCGTCGGCCTTGACGCCGAGGCCCTTGCGTCCCGACATCTCGACGAACGGCTTCTTCTCCTCCTCCGGGCTCAGGCGGTACTCCTCCCCGAATCGGGCGGCGAGCTCCCGCGCGGCCTTCGGGGAGAGAGCCACGATCTCGTAAGAGAAGTGCGCCGAGCGCTCCGCCTCGGCCTCGAACCCCAGCACGCGCAGCCCCTCGCGCACGACCTTCTGCGGGTAGGACTGCCGCACGTCGATCACGTTGTAGACGCGCCGGCCGCCGCCGAAGCGGGGATGATCGCGCAGGCCCCCTTCGGCGAGGGTCGACC
>JBOGJK010000496.1:0-1950 GCA_050745345.1 Thermoanaerobaculia bacterium | reverse complement strand
GCGCGACTTCGAGCTTGCGGGCGCGGCGACGCTGTCGCTCGACCTCTCGAAGGGGCCCCTCGCGGTCGTTCTGCAGCCGGCCTCGCGGCCGGAGGGGGAAGCGCGCGCGGCCGTCGAGGTCGGCGCGGCCCGCGAGCTGACGGCCGAGGAGATCGTCGCGCGCGAGCGGGTCTGGGACGCCGGACAGCGCGAGAAGCTCTTCTCCTACATCGCGGAGCTCGACACCTCCCTGCGGTTCCGCATCGCCGAGGTCAGCGAGACGTTCGACCTCACGATCCATGGCCCCTTCTTCTTCGAGAGGGGTAAGTCCCCCGACTGGGCGTGGCGCGAGTTTTTCTTGAACGGCGTGCGGTGGAAGGGGCGTTCCCTGCCGAGGCTGCCGATCCTGCAGCCCGAGAAGGTCTCCACCCTGCCGCTCGACATCCGTCTGACCGAGGACTACACCTACGTCCTGAAGGGGAGGGCCCGCGTCGGCGGCCGCACCGCCTACGAGATCGCCTTCACGCCGAAGGAAGCCGTCGGGGACCGGCCCATCCACCGGGGCACGGTCTGGATCGACACGAAGACCTTTGCCCTCCTGCGCCGCAACTCCATCCAGCTGAACCTCAAGGGGGAGACCCTCTCGAACATCCAGGACGAGTACTACCGGCCCGCGCCCGGAAACCCCGAAGTGTTCCTGCCGCTGCGGATCCGCGGCCAGCAGGTCTTCTCGACGGCGGGCCGCACGACGGCGATCGAGCGCGACGTCACGATGTCGCGGGTGCGGATCAACCCGCCCGACTTCCGGGAGCTTCTGGCCGCAGCCCACGCTTCCGACCAGCAGATGATCCGCGACACGGAGAACGGCCTGCGGTACCTCGTGCCCGACCCGGCCAACCCGGGCGCGCGCCTGGTCGAGGAGAAGGTCTCCCGCAAGAGCACCTTCGGCCTGGTCGGGGGCTTCTACGACGGCTCGCTTGACTACCCGATCCCCGTGCTCGGCCTCCAGCACTTCGACTTCGACCTGTGGGGCAAGGGCAAGCAGCTGTCGGTCTTCTTCGGAGGGGTGCTGCTGACGGCCAACTACACCGACCCGGCTCTGGCGGGCTCGCGTTTCGACCTCGGCGCCGACCTCTTCGGGGTGGCGTTTGCGTTCCAGGACTCCGCCTTCCGCGACGGGGAAGAGGTCCCGGGAGAGAAGATCAAGCACCTGCCCGCCATCTTCCAGGCCCGGGTCGGCAGGCCGCTCGGACCGTACCTGAAGGCCTCGCTCGGCTTTATCTCCAAGTGGGACAACTACCAGCGCGACGACGAGACCGCCCCCGACTTCGTGACCCCGGCGGATACGTTCACCAATGCCGTCGAGGCGCGCCTGGTCGCCAACGTCAACGGCTTCAACGCGACGCTGGCCGCTTCCTACTCGAGCCGGGTGGACTGGCCCTTCTGGGGGCTCCCCGACAACCCCGACTACTCCCCGGAGAAGAAGGACTACTGGAAGTACTCGATCTCGCTCTCCAAGGACCGCTACTTCCGGGGCTTCCGCAAGCTGCACGTGGGCCTGTCGTACTACGGCGGCTTCGACCTCGACCGCTTCTCCAAGGTCGAGTTCGGCACCTTCTCGGGGCATCCGATCCGCGGCTTCAAGAACGGGAGCCTGCGAAGCCAAAACGCCCTGGTCATGAACCTCTCCTATGGCCTCAACTTCGAGGACATCATCCGGTTCGAGGGGTTCTACGACCAGGCGCTGCTCACGGATAAGTCCTTGGGCTTCGACAACACGTACTTCTCCGGCGCCGGCCTGCTCGCCTCCTTGAACGGGCCATTGAGGAACTCCCTCGTTCGGGGAGAGGTCAGCATCCCGGTCGTCGGCCACGGCATCCGGGGTGTGGTCGTTCAGTTCACGATCCTGAAGCTGTTCTGAAGAATCGGGAGACGGGAAACGGAAGACGGGAGACGAGTGCTCCCAGATCC
>JBOGJK010000495.1:0-3599 GCA_050745345.1 Thermoanaerobaculia bacterium | reverse complement strand
GTGGCGGATCCTGCCGACCGCTTCGGCGTTGCGCGACAGCCAGGTGATCGATCCGATCGTGCCGGGCAGAAAGAGAAAGCGATAGGAGTAGCGCCGGCGCGCGCCGGAGAGCGCCCGGGCGAGCGACGTCGCCAGAGCGATTCCCGACAGGTTGTCGTTGGCGAGCGAGGGATGGCAGCAGTGGCAGGAGATCAGGACCTCCTCGGGGGTCTCTCCCGGCAACAGCAGCTCTCCGTAGGTCAGCGAGCCCGGCTCCAGACGCGACTCGATCACCGCCTCGTATTCCCCTTCGGGCAGCGCGTCGACCTGGCGCTGAGTGACGCAGAAGCCCCAGCTCCTCTCGTAGTAGGAGGTCCGGTAGGGGATCCAGTCGGGATGCTCCGGAAGAGCGAAGAGATGTTTCTTCAGCTCGGCCAGCGGAAGCTTGCGGCGGACAGGCTCGCTGTAGTTGACCACGTGCAGGTTCGAACGTCCAAAGTCGATGACGCGCCGCCCGCCGGCATCCAGCACGTAGGCATCCGCGATGTTCCATTCGTCGGGGACCATCCAGTCGAAAGCCGGCGTGCCCGAGGGAACCTCGTGCAGCTCCAGTGGGATCCGGTCCCGCACGGCCCGAAGGGTCCGGCGCAGGCCCTCTCCCGTGATGCTGCGGCAGATCGGGTAGAGCTCCTCGACGAGCGCCATCATTTCGCGGGAGACGGCTCCGGCCTCGAGAGTTGCGGAGAGATCGGCGACGTTCAAGACCGGCCCGCGATCTCTACGGCTGGAAGTCGGGATACGTCCGGTCGCGCTCCGCCATGACGGCGGGTTCGAAGGGCCAGGCGATCCCGAAGGCCGGGTCGTTCCAGCGCACACCCGCCGCAGCGGAAGGCTCGTAGCGCTGCGACATCTGGTAGAAGACCGCGGTGTCGTCCTCGAGCGTCAGGAAGCCGTGCGCGAACCCCTCGGGCACGTAGAGCATCCGGTCCTCCGAGGGATCGAGCCGGATGCCGAAGTGGCGCCGGAAGGTGGAGGAAGAGGGGCGCAGGTCGATAATGACGTCGTAGAGGGCGCCGGCGGTGCAGCGCACGAGCTTCGCCTCGGCATGGGGAGGCCTCTGGTAGTGCATTCCGCGCAGAGTTCCGCGTCTCCGGCTCATCGAGATGTTGCACTGGGCGACCTCGGGATCGAGTCCCCGCGCTCCGAAGTCGCCTCGGCACCAGGTGCGGGCGAAGAACCCCCGTTCGTCGTAAATCCGCTCGGGCGTGATGACGAAGGCGCCGGGCAGGGGAGCCGGCTCGAACTTCAAGATCGGCGAGCCCGGCTCATGCCGCTACCGGTACTCCCGGACTTCCGGGATGGGCACGAGGAACCGGCCTCCCCAGTCGCGGACGTAGGCGAGCTGCTCCATGATCTCGTCCTTCAGGTTCCAGGGCAGGATGAAGACGTAGTCGGGCCGTGTCTCCCGGATTCTCTCCGGCGGGAAGATCGGGATGTGGGTGCCCGGTAGGTACTTGCCGTGCTTGTGGGGGTTTAGATCGACCGTGTAGGCGAGCAGGTCGGTGCGGATCCCGCAGTAGTTCAGCAGCGTGTTCCCCTTGCCGGGCGCCCCGTAGCCCGCGATCGTCTTGCCCGCCTCACGCGCTGCGATCAGGAACTTGAGCAAGTCTCGCTTGACGCGGTGAACCTGCTCGGGGAAGCTCGAGTACCGCTCGATTCTCGCGAGGCCGGCGTCTTTCTCGAGCCTCCGCATCGCGGCCACGCGAGGCGTCTCGGTGGCCGCAGCGCTGTCGCGCTGGCAGGCGTAGAGGCGCAGCGACCCGCCGTGCGTCGGCAGCTCCTCGACGTCGAAGAGCCGCAGGCCGTGGCTCGCCAAGATCGCCTCGGCCGTCAGGAACGAGAAATAGGAGAAGTGCTCGTGGTAGATCGTGTCGAACTGGTTGCCTTCGATCAAGCGCAGCAGGTGCGGGAACTCGAGCGTGGCGACACCCTCGGGCGCGAGCAGGATCCGGAACCCCTCGACGAAGTCGGTGACGTCCGGGACCTGGGCGAGCACGTTGTTGCCGATCATCAGGTCCGCGCGGCCCCGCTCGCGGGCGAGCCGCTTTGCGCTCTCGGTTCCGAAGAAGCCGACCCAGGTCGGCACGCCCCGCTCTTCGGCGGCCTTCGCCACGTTGGCTGCGGGCTCCACCCCGAGGACCGGGATGCCCTTCCGGACGAAGTACTGGAGGAGGTAGCCGTCGTTGGAGGCGACCTCGACGACCCGGGAGGAGGGGCCGAGGCCGAATCGCTCGATCGTCGTCTCGGTGTAGCGCCGCGCGTGGTCGAGCCAGGAGGCCGAGTAGGAGGAGAAGTAGGCGTAGTCGCCGAAGATCTCGGCGGGCCGGACGTACTCGGAAAGCTGCACGAGGAAGCAGGCATCGCAGACTCGGACCGTCAGGGGGTAGAAGGGCTCCATCCGGTCCAGCTGCCCGGCGGAGAGGAAGCTCTCGCACAGCGGCGACATGCCGAGATCGACGAAGGTGCGCGTGAGGGGCTCGCCGCAGAAGCGGCAGCGCGGGGGCTGCGCGGGGGCGGGGGAGACCTCGCTTGCGGCTGCGGTCGTCATCGTTCGCGTCAGAGGATCGGGTCGCGAAGCGGGAGAGGCGGGTCCTCCGGCTCGCCCGAGGCGGGCGGGGTTTTCTCGTCGAGGTGGATCGGCTCCGACTTCATGGGCTCGCTCTCAGGCCCGCGCCGCGGCCGCTTGCCTCCAGCGAAGCGTCTGGTCCAGCCGGCCGCCGCCCAGCAATTGCCGGATGTGGTCGATTCGGCGGTAGCGGGGCCCTTCGAAGTCTTCCAGTCGGATCCCGCTTCCCCGGTAGGCCTCGTGGAGCTCCCGGGCTCCCTCCCGCGCGCGCCACCGGGGCTGGAAGGCGGGCAATGCCCGCGCGAGCTTGCCGAAATCCACGCGGTAGGAGCGTGTGTCGGGGCCGGCGCCCTCGGCGAAGTCGATCCGGCAGCCGGGCACCGTGTCGCGCACGATCTCGGCCAGATCCCGGATCTGGAAGTTCTCGTCGGTGCGGCCGACGTTGAAGACCTGGTTGTGGACGACCTCCCGCGGCGCCTCGAGGACGGCGAGGAAGGCGCGGGAGATGTCCTCGATGTGCACGATCGGGCGCCACGGGGTGCCGTCGCTCTTCAAGTGGATTCTTCCGGTCGTCACCGCCCAGGCCACCAGGTTGTTCAGGACGATGTCGAAGCGCAGGCGCGGGGAGACCCCGTAGGCCGTCGTGGGGCGCAGGAAAGTGGGGCTGAACCGGTCGTCGGCGAGGAGGGCGAGATCCTTCTCGGCGCGCACCTTCGACTCGCCGTAGGGCGTGACGGGGTGGAGCGGCGATTCCTCCGTGACCATCGCGTCGCCGGCCGCGCCGTAGTTGCTGCAGGAGGAGGAGAAGACGAAGCGGCGCGCCCCGGCTTCCTTCGCCAGGCGGGCGACATGAACCGTGCCGCGATGGTTGATGTCGTAGGTGAGCTCCGGATTCAGGTCTCCGAGGGGGTCGTTCGACAGGGCGGCCAGGTGCACGACCGCATTGAAGCCCTGGAGGTCCTTTCTCTCGACGTCCCGGATGTCCTTGCGGATC
>JBOGJK010000494.1:0-3998 GCA_050745345.1 Thermoanaerobaculia bacterium | reverse complement strand
GTCCTCGAGATCCCGGCGCTCGATCTCGCGCCGGGTCTCTACAGCCTCGACGCCGCCGTCCACGCGCGGGACGGCGCGCCCTACGACTACCGGCGCGACCTGCTCCGCTTCGAGGTGACGTCCGAGCGGGCGTCCCACGGGGTCTGGAGCCCGAAGCGGCGGTGGAGGGGCGAGGGCGGCGTCCGCTGGAAGCCGTGACGGCCGGCCCGCCGCGGGAGGCCGGAGGCTTGCGCCGCGCCGTCGCCCGGCGCTTCTCGCGGGAGGAGGCGACGGGCCTCTCTCTGACCGTGGGCTTTCTCGCCTGCGCCCTCCTCGTCGCCCTCTTCGGCCTTCTTGCCCGCGAGATCGCCGTCTCGGGCGCCGGCCCTCTCGACCGGGGGGTAACCCTCTGGAGCCGGGGGCTGCCGCTGCCCGGAGGGGCCGCGGCCGCGCGGGCGATCACCTTGCTCGGCGACTCGCTGTTCGTCTATCCGATGACGTTTCTGGTCGCGGGCCTGCTCGCGTGGCGGGGCCGGCGCGTCTCCGCGATCCTGTTCGCGGCGTCCGTCGTCGGGGGAGGTCTGCTCGAGGTGCTGCTGAAGCTCGTCTACGCGAGGCCGCGGCCCGACTTTGTCGAGCCGCTCGTGCGCGTGACCTCCTGGAGCTTCCCGAGCGGGCACGCGACACTCGCGACCGCCTTCTTTGGAGGGCTCGCGGCCGTGGTCTTCCACGTCACGCGGCGCCGCGCCGTGCGGGCAACGGCGGTGGCGTCGGCGGCGCTCGCCGCGGGCAGCGTCTCGCTCTCCCGCGTGTACCTGGGCGTGCACTGGCTGACCGACGTCGCGGCGGGAGCCCTCGTCGGTCTTTTCTGGGTCGTCGTCTGCGCCACCCTCACGGAGGTCTTCGCCCGCCGATCGCCGAGTCTCGCGAGTCGAGAGTCGAGGGCCAGCGGCTGAGGCGGTTTCCGGCGGGGCCCGGAGCGCCAAAACCTCTCCACTCACAGGCCGAAGATCCGATCGCTGTGGCGATCTGCCCTCCTCGACCCGCCAAACCCTCAGACGGGCAACAGATCCCCTACCCTATCCCCGCGCCGGTAGTTAATCGGCGATGATCTCATTGAGGCCCTCAACCACGCGGAGCAGCTCCTCGGGTGAAGCCCGGCCGATTCGTCTCCCTAGGCGTTTAACAGACAGGGTGCGGATCTGGCCAACCTTCACCCAGGACCGCTTTGGGAGACTGCCGCTCATCAGCTCCAACGCGAGGGGAAACCCTGCCTTCTGAGGCTGGCTGGTGATCGCCATGGCGATCACGGTGCGGGAACGCTCGTTAAAGATGTCATGGCTGACGATGAGCACCGGACGCCGACCGGCCTGCTCCCGACCCTGAGTCGGGTCGAGGTCAGCCCAGAGCACGTCGCCCCTCAGTACTCGGGCCATGATTCGAGATCGTAGGATGCGCCCTCGTCGGCGAGCTGCTGCTCATAGCGAGGATCCAGTTTCGCGCACTCCTGGGCCAGTCGTCGCCGATCCAGCCGATCGATCTGGGCCTTGACCGCAAGTTGAATCGCCCGGCTGCGGCTTGGAAATCTTCGCTCCGACACCAGACGGTCAATTCGTTGGAGAAGCTCTTCATCGAGAGTGATGGCGACCTTCGTCGTACTCATATCAGACTCCGGTATGATAGCTTATCATACCGGTGGAGCCTAACCCGTCGGTGCGGAGCTGCCCCGATTTAACTAACTAACGGCTTGCGGCTGAGCGGCAGGCGCAAGCCTGCCCGCTGCCGCCGCGGGTTAGACGGCCCGTCGTCGCGCGCGCCGCTTCGCTGCCGGAGTGGAGGAAGCCACATTGACAAGCATCCGCAACGCATCGTTCACAGCCTTGCCGGTCGGAAAGGTTCTGGCCAGGTCAGGGTCGATAAGGACTAGGTTTGTCCCCGACGTGGCACGCCGAAAATACTTGCCGCGAACCCCTCGGCCGAGGGCCGAAAAGTCGTACTCCCTCCTGAGGTCATCGGAACGCTTCCTAACGCTCTTCCCCGTACTCATGAGCCTCTTTTCGAGTTGCCCTCCTGGCACTGATGATCCGAATGCGGTCACCCCGGTCAAGATGGGCCACCAGAATAACCCGTCCGCGAGTTGATTCGCCAACGGTGACGTACCGATGCGCTCCCTCCGAGTGGTCGGGGTCCTGATAGGTCATCGCTACAGTAACGGGTCCAGAAACACCGTCGCAGCCTCGGTAAACGCCACCCGGTGCTTCTTGAGGTTCGTGGCTGCCTTGCCCGAGTCCCACTCGTAAACCACGAACGAAGTCTACCGCCCGCCGGCACCGCGACCTGACGAAAAGCCGTACCGCCTAACGGTTTGCGGCTCAGCCGCAGGCGCAAGCCTGTCCGCTGGAGCCGCAGCCCGTTCGGTGCCGGGCGACAGCCGGACGTCAGGACACCTCGACATAGTCAGCGACGGAGGAAGGCTCGGGAATCGGAATGCCGTCTTCTGCCATGCCCTGAAGATGGAACTCGATTGCCTCGGCCATACTCTTCTTGGTCTCTTCGGGTGTCGCGCCAGTCGCAATGCAACCCGGCAGATCCGGCGAATACGCTGAATAGTTCGAGCCTGCGTTCTCGATCACGACGAGGTAGCGATGCATGGTTAGCCTTTCAGACTTCACAACTCGATGCACCGCTGCACGGTGCAGAAGAAACGATGCAAACGCTTGATTTGAGGAACGGTCTCTGTGAGCAGCGCTATCCCGCGGTTAAAAACACGGATCGTCGTCACTTTGCCACCGCACGATACTGTCAGGAAATCCACTTCGGTCGGCTGACCCACGTTGGGATCGCCGAACTCTCCCGAAAGCTCTGCCATCCGCTCCGCTGTGAATGACTCCAGGATAGCGTCGGGAATTGCCGGCCCAACAAAGGCCCCTTGGATCTTAGCTTCAGACTGCTGAATCTCGCGGGCAGACCTGAAAAGCCCCCAGAAATACTCTACGCGGTCGAGTCCCACCGTGTCCTCGCCGGAACTTGTAGAGACGTTCATGACTTCAAGCCGGCTAACGGGTCGGAGCTCACCGTCGCCGGGGCGCAGCCGCCGGCGTCCGGTGCCGCGATTTGTTAGGCGACGCCCGCAAAATGGACTACCTCTTGTAGTGGCCAGTTGGAAAGGGATACTACTTCCTTCACTGCGCGACGGGTAGCGGCGATTCCCTTTCCACTGAGGCGGTACACGAGATGGCAACCGACTGTACGGCCCCCCTTCGCCCACCTCACCCGCGTCACCTGAACGCCTGGAAGCCTGAGGGCGTCCTTAAGTTGACCTTCCGCTTTGGTGCTGACCTGGGCGCGACCGGCCGAAACGCCAACATTCACGGGCAGCCATGCCAGGAGACGATGACCCTGCTCCATGAGATTGAGTAGGAGACACCAAGCGGGAAACGATGGCTTCTCCTTGGAACCAACGCCTGGCGGATCCACGAAGAGAAAATCGGCTTCCCGAATTGAGGCGGCTGATGGATCGACCTCCTTACCGAAGACCGTGCAGTTGCGAGTAGGCAGAAGCGCGCGGAGATGTTCTGCCGCCTGAGCCGAGCTGTCCCAGAGCGCCATCCGAATCTTGCGCCGAGCGTGTGCGGCACAGTCGAGAGCGATCAAGGCAGAGCCAGGGTAGAAGGTCCCCGTGAGGAAGGGTCTTGCGAGGTACCAGTGTAGCCAGGCCTTCACGTGAGGACTTCGCGGCCCCCTGCGGTCAATTCGAGCAGCGCCGCGGGTCCATTCTCCCCCTGCCCGAAGGAGCGATCCACCGAAACCAGCAAATGCATCTGTGTAGAGAAAGAGCTTGGAACTGGATTCCGCGAGCGTAGTGTCCAGAGCTGCAATGAGAGCAACGTGCTTCACGACGTCACCCTGATTTCCTGCGTGGGAACGGTGATCGTACATCAATCACCCTTGGCGTCGGCTAACGGCCGTGAGCTCAGCGGCGAGCGCAACCGCGCGAAGCGCGGCGCGCGAGTCCGCTG
>JBOGJK010000493.1:0-5052 GCA_050745345.1 Thermoanaerobaculia bacterium | reverse complement strand
CGTCGGGACCGTTTCGCCCGCGACCCCTCCCGTCGAGATCGCGCGCCGTTTCGCCCAGTCCGCGCCCGGATCCGGGGATGATGCCTCGGCAGTCGTCCGCATCTACTGCGCGACCGCCTTCGGCGGCCGGCCGGTGGGCCCCGGCACCGAGCGGGAGCTCACCGAGCGCGTCCGGCGGCTGAAGAAGCTGGCGTGACGGTGGAGGCGGGTCCGGCTGTCATCCCATTGAGGATGAGCGCTCGGGGCCAGAGCGGCGCGACGAGGTCCTGAGCCTCCCGCCCGAGCAGCGCGCCGACCTCGCGGTGGAGGTGCCTGATCTAACGCGCGGGGAGGGGCACCGCCGAGAGCGGCAGGGTGGCGGCGTGGAGCCGGAAAGGCTCGCTCGCCTCGACCCAGACGACCAGCAACGTCGAGCCGATCCGCTCGATCCGCGGGAAGCCGCTCGAGCGGGCGAGACTCGTGGGCGCGACGGTCACCGGCGCCCCCGCGGGCCCGTGCGGCCTGACGCGGCGCAGGCGAATCGCGGCGTCCTTTCCCGCCGCGGCGACCCAGCAGACGATCGCGTCGCCGTTGGAATCGAGCGTGACGTCCACGCGCCCCGCCGGGCCGTCGTCGTCGATTCCTACCGGCTCGCCGAACGTCGCGCCCGCGTCGCTTGAGATGGCGAGCACGACCCGCGGCTTCTCCTGCGCCACGGTGAACCAGGCGACGGCGACCCTTCGACCCGAGGCCGCGGCTGCCGGCCCGTTGACCGGGCAGCCGGCGATCTTCCAGCCGTCCCGCGCCACTGGCCGCGGCGCGGTCCACTTTCCCCCGGCGCGGCGCACGATCGACATGTCGCGGACCTCGCCGTCCGAGCGGTCGCGGTAGACGACGAGAGGCCCTTCGGAGGTCACGGCCGCCGAGGTCTGGCAGCAGTCGCAGACCTTGGCGTCGAGCAGCTCGCTCCTCTCGGGCCGCTCGCCGACGAGGGCCGTGCGAAGCGACATGCTTCCCGACTCTCCCTTCATGTCCCGCCCGTCCAGCCAGAAGGCGCGGATCGCGTCATCCTCCGGAACGAAGGAGACGAAACCGTGCTCGGTCGGCGTGCGGTCCTCGTGCGCCGGGCCGAGCCGCCGCCAGGGGCCGCCGGACGACGGGGCGCGCGCGAGCTGCAGGAAGTAGTCGTAGGTCCCGCCGCCCGACTTCTCCGGCCAGCCCGCGAGCAGCGACCCCCCGCGAGCGACCGCGATGGCGGGAAAGTCCGCCCAGTTGGCAAAGATCTTCGGCGAGGAGAGGACGGTGCGCGGCGCGCTCCACTTCTCCCCGTCGAAGGCGGAGTAGCGAAGCGCCATCTCGCCTTGCCCGGGCTTGCCGCCGGGGGAGAGGGGCTCGAGCCACGAGAGCAGGATCGACCGGCCAGCAGGGGTGAGGTTCGGCGCCATCGAGCCGCGCGCGGCGTGAGGATCGAGAGGGGTGACGGGCGGCGGGACTGGGACCGCGGCCAAGGCGCTGGCCAGCAAGAATGATCGGATCAACATCTCGGCTCTTGTTCTCCCCTCACCCCGTCCCTCTCCCGGTGGGAGAGGGAGAAATGAAGCCGTGCTTGACCGTCAGCCAGAGGATCTTGAGGTCGAGCGACAGCGACCAGTTCTCGATGTAGTAGAGGTCGTACTCGATCCGCTTGGTCATGCTCGTGTTCCCCCGCCAGCCGTGCACCTGCGCCCAGCCGGTCATGCCGGCGCGCACGCGGTGGCGCACCATGTACTGCGGGAACTTCTCCTTGAACTCGTGCACGAACTCGGGCCGCTCTGGGCGCGGGCCGACCAGCGACATCTCGCCCTTCAGAACGTTGGTCAGTTGCGGCAGCTCGTCCAGACTCGTGCGCCGCAGCAGCCTCCCCACCCGCGTGCAGCGCGGGTCCTCCGCGCCGGCCCAGACGGGGCCCGACTCGTCCTCGGCGCCCACGCGCATGGAGCGGAATTTCAGGATGTCGAAGGGTCGTCCGTCCAGGCCCATGCGCGTCTGCCGGTAGAAGACGGGGCCCCCGTCCTCCAGCCGGATGGCCAGCGCGATCAGGCCGAACAGAGGCGAGAAGAAGCCGAGCGCCGCGAGAGAGATCCCGATGTCGAGCGACCGCTTGGTCAGGCTCATCCAGCCGGTTAGCGGCGTCTGCGTCAGGTGAACGACCGGCAGGCCGTCCATGTCCTCGACCCCCGCCCGGAACGTGATGTGCTGGAGCAGGTCCGGCACCACGCGCACGTCGGCCACCGTGCGCCCGACGTCCTTCAAGACCGAGAGCATCGTGCGGTGCGCCTCGAGCGGCAGCGCCAGGAAGACGGTGTCGACCCCGCGGGCGTCCACGATCCGGGCGACCTCGGCGGTCGTGCCGATGACGGGGACGCCCTCGACGGTCTCGTGCCGCTTGCCCGGGTCGTCGTCGATCAGGCCGACCGCCCGCAGGCCCGCCTCGGGGTGCTCGACCAGCTTCTCGACCACGGCGCGCCCGAGCCTCCCGGCGCCGACGATGAGGACATTGCGCACGCCGACACCGTGACGCCACGCCTCCTCCAGGTAGCGCCGGATCGCGGTGCGCCCCGCGAAGACGAAGAAGACGTCGAGGCCGAAGAAGAGGACGAGCACGAGCCGCGAATAGGAGAAGCCGCGGGAGAAGGCCGCGACCCCCGTCAGCAGGAGGGTTGCCAACCCCGTCGCGACCAGGATGGCCAGGCCCTCGTCCACACGCGTGTGGTGCCGGCGCACCTGATACAGGCCGTAGAAGTAGTAGACGATCGGCCACAGCACGGCCATCAGCGGGAAGAGGCGGTAGTAAATCGCGGCGTCGGGAACCCCCTTGGTGATCGGCACGATCTCCGCGCGGAAGCGCAGGTCGTAGGCGGCGACCAGGGCGAACCCCGTCGCCACGAGGTCGGACAACAAGAGCAGCAGCGCGATGCGCCGCGTGGACTTGCGGATCAACTCAGCCTCTCTTCAGATCTTCCACGGCTTTGCGGAACTCCCGAGCGAAGCGATCCTGCGAGAACCGTTCGGCGGAGCGCCGCATCCGAGTGTAATCGAAAGGCATCGCCTCGGCCCGGCGCACCGCCGCCGCGAGGCCGCGGGCGCTCTCCTCGCCGTACAGCACGCCCTCGCTCCCGTCCGCGACGATGTCGCGCACCCCGCCGCGTCCGAGGGCCACGACCGGAGCGCCGCAGGCGACCGCCTCCACGGCCGCGATGCCGAAGTCGTCCTCCCCCGGCTGGACAAAGAAGGCGCAGGTTCGATAGAGATTCCGCAGCTCCTCCCGGGAGATGTCCGCGACCATTCTTACGGAGGGGCCGGCGCGGGCGCGCAGGCGCCTCTCCTCCGGACCCTTTCCGACGAGGACGAGCGGCCGCGAGAGAAGCTCTGCCGCCTCGATGGCGAGCTCGAACCGCTTGTAGGGCACGAGGGCCCCCACGGCGAGGAGCTGCTCGCCCCGGGGCTCGCCCGACGGCGAAAAGAAGCCGGTGTCCACCGGAGGATGGCAGACGGCGGCCTCGCGCCCGTAGTGCCGGCGGATCCGCTCCGCCACGGCGCTCGAGTTGGCGAGGTAGCGGGTCGGCCGGTCCGCGGTGCGCCGGTCCCACTCGCGCAGGCGTCCGACGAGCCGGCGCTTGAGCGCGTAGAAGCGCGTCGAGTCCTTCGGGAAGTAGGCGTCGAACTGGTCCCAGGCCCAGCGCACCGGCGTGTTGCAGTAGCAGAGGTGCGGGACGCCGGGCGGCGCGATCGCCCCCTTGGCGACGCAGTGGGAGATCGAGACGACCAGGTCGAAGCCGGAGAGGTCGAACGACTCGACCGCGCGCGCGAAGAAGGGGAGGAGGCTTCGGTAGTGCCGGCGCGCGTACGGCAGGCGGTCGAGGAAGGAAGCCCGAATGGGGTAGCTCTCGATTGCGGGGGATGCCGCTCCCGGGATGTGAAAGAGCGTGAAGATCGTCGGCTCGGGCAGCAGCGGCAGCACCACCTCGAGGACGTATTCGCCGCCCCGCATCCCGGTGAGCCAGTCGTGGACGACGGCGGTTTTCATCAGGAACGGATCCGCCTCTCTCCGAGGGCGGCGGCATAGACTCCCAGCGTCTTCTCGGCCGCCTTGTCCCAGGAGAAGTCGAGGGCGCGCTTCTTTCCGAGCTCCCGGAAATCCGCCCGCTTCTTCTCGTCGGTCGTGAGGGCCACGATGCCGCGCGCGATCGCGTCCACGTCCATGGGATCCACCAGGTACGCGTAGCCCCCGGCGATCTCCTGGAGCGCCGAGGTCGAGGAAGTGAGCACCGGCGTCCCGCACGCCATCGCCTCGACGACCGGCAGGCCGAACCCTTCGTAGAGCGTCGGGTAGAGGAGGACGTCCGCTCCGGCCACCAGCCCCGGCAGGTCTTCCTCGACGACGAGCCCGGGCCGGAAGACGTGTTCGCGCAGGTCGAGGGCGGAGACCAGGGCCTCCAGGCGGGCGGGGCTGCGGGGCGGCGGTCCGGCCAGGGCGAGCGCGTGGGGCAGCGCCGCCTCCCGTCGCGCCTCCGCGAAGGCGCGCACGACCCCCTGCAGGTTCTTGTGCGGCTTTTCGCCTCCCAGGAAGAGCAGGTACGGCGATGGCAGGCCGTGCTTGCGCGCAACGCGCTCGCGCTCCTCGGCCGGCACTCCGGGGTGGAAGCGGGGGGAGACGCCGTTGTAGATCACCTCGATCCGCGAGGGTGCGACGGAGAAGTAGTCCACCAGGTCGCGCTTGCTGTTGTACGACACGGTGATGATGCGGTCCGCCCGCCGGAGCGCGCGGCGGATCATGTACCGGGCGTAGAAGTGCGCCGCCCGGTTCGGCAGGAACTGCGGGTACAGCAGATGGATGATGTCGTGGATCGTGACGACCGCCCTTCCGCGCAGGATCGGCGGCAGGACGTAGTGCGTCGCGTGGAAGAGGTCGAGCCGGTCGCGCCAGAGACGCCAGGCAAAGCGCGTCAGCTCCGCCACGGAGTAGCCGGGCGATTCCTCCGAGACCGTCTCGAACCGATCCGGAAGCCCGGCGAGCAGCTCCCGGTCCCCCGG
>JBOGJK010000492.1:0-1713 GCA_050745345.1 Thermoanaerobaculia bacterium | reverse complement strand
AACTGGATTGATAGACGGTGTTCTTGGACCAGACGGCCCAGGCGATGCGGGCCAGTTTGTTGGCCAGGGCGATGGCGGCGCGGTTGTGGCCGCGGCGTTTCTCGAGATCCAGGGCCCAGCGGCGAAGAGCATCGGGGTTCTTGTCGTGCTTGGCGGCCCAGAGGACGGCCCGGGCACCGTGGGTCAGAAGGGTTCTCAGGTACGAGTCTCCTCGTTTGGTGATCGCGCCCAGGCGTCGGGTGGAGCCTGAGGAGTGCTCCCTCGGGACCAGGCCCAGAGAGCTGGCCAGACGCCTCCCGTTGCGGAATCGGGACGGATCGCCCACCGAGGCGATCAGGGCCGTGGAGGTCAGAAGACCGATGCCGGGCACCGAGCGCAGGCTGGCAGCCGCGGGCAAGGATCGGGACAGCGTCTCGAGCTGTCGTTCGACATCTTTGATGCTCTGCTCGAGAGTGCGGATTTCGGCGGCGGCTGCGAGCAGGACCGGGTGCAGGCTTTCGGGGATCGCCGTTTCGGACTGCGAGAGGGCCTCAGAGAGACGAGGCAGAACCAGTTTGGCGCCCAGGGGAATGTTGATGCCCAGCTCTCGAAGAAGCCCGCGCACGGCGTTCAAGCGTGCCGTGCGGGTGGCGATCCACCCGGAGCGCAGACGGTGGAGTGAGGAGATCGCCTGCTGCGAGAGATCCTTGACCGGGACGGGGACGATCTTCTCGTTTCGGTGGGCTTCTAGAAGAGCCAGGGCATCGGCCGCGTCGGTCTTGTCGCGCAGACGGTAGCGGCAGACATGCTGGGCCGGCAGCAGCAGGACCCGGTGCCCGAAGCTTGCCAGCAGCCGGCCCCAGAAGTGGGCCGTGCCGCAGGCCTCCATCAGGACCGTGGCCGGCGGCCGATTGGCGAAGAAGCTTGCCATCTGGCTGCGGGTCAACCGCCTGCGCTGGCAGACCCGGCCGGGCTCGGTTGAGACGGCAATCTCGAAGACCGACTTTGCTAGATCCACCGCGATGGTCGTAGGATGTTCCACGGACTCCTCCTTTAAAGAGCAGCAATGAACTCAAACCACGTTGGCACCATGATGCCGTTCACGTGGAAGGAGGAGTCCATCTCATCATTGCAGCGGACTCGCTCGTCGGCTTCGCCTCCTCACTCGCCGCTGACGCGCAAGCCGTTCGGCCCCTGAAGGGGTTGAGTGGGTAGGGGGTAGAATCGGAGGCATGCGGTACAAGGTCGCTCTTCAACGGAGTGAAGAAGGGGTCAGCGTTTCCTGTCCGGGCCTGCCGGGATGTTGGTCGCAGGGGGCTACCGAGAAGGAAGCTCTTGAGAACATTCAGGATGCGATTCGGGAGTACCTCGCAGCCGTTGAGGAGTCCGTGAAGAAGGAAGAAGTTCGGGAGGTCGAAGTCACCGTTTGAGCGATGCCCAAGCTGCCCGGTGTCAACCATCGCGAGGCGATCCGGGGCCCCGCCTCGTAGGTCCAGGTGCCAAGCAAGCCGTCATGAGCGACGGGGTTCGATTCGTGACGGTTCCGCGGCACGACCCCGTCAACGCCTTCACGATGGGCGCCATCATTCGCGATGCCGGCCTGACGATCGATGAGTTCAAGAAGCTCTTGTAATCAGCGCTGGCCGAACACGCGCATGCACCGGACTCGCTCCCGCGCTTCGCTTGGTCGCTCGCCGCTGAGCCGCAGCCCGTTCGGCGGACGTGGTCTCGAGG
>JBOGJK010000491.1:0-4174 GCA_050745345.1 Thermoanaerobaculia bacterium | reverse complement strand
GGCTTCAACGACTCGGAAGAGGAGCTGCGCAAGGCGGCGAGCTTCGTCGCCTCGGTCTCGCGGGACATCCCGTGGCACGTGACGGCGTTCCATCCCGACTACAAGATGACCGACCGGGGCTCGACGCCGGCGGCGACCCTGATCCGCGCGGCCGAGATCGGGACGGAAGAAGGGCTGCGCTACGTCTACGCGGGGAACCTGCCCGGGCGGGTCGGGCAGTGGGAGAACACCCGCTGCCCCGAGTGCCGCGCGACGGTGATCGAGCGCTACGGCTTCCAGGTCCGGAAGAACCGGCTCTCCGGCGGCGCCTGCCCCGACTGCGGCACGCCGATCCCGGGGCGCTGGGATCCCTCGGTTGAGGGGAGTACCCGGACACACGGCATCCCGCTGCCCGTGGTGTAGTTGCCGCCCTGACTCTCGGCCCTCTTCCGCGCGTCGAGCGGCTCAAGGATCGGCACGACCCGGACTGCCCGTCTTCCGAGGCCGGCGGGGCGATCGGGTTCTGCTAGCCTCGCCCCCGTGATCGCCGGTTTCGCCACATCGGAAGGAACCCTTCGGTTCGCCGCCCGCTCGCAGGCCGCTCGCGGCCACTTTCGTGAGTCGTCCGGTCTGTCGCTCTCCTCGATCGGGCTGGGGACCTACCTGGGAAACGAGGACGCAGCGACCGACCGCGGCTACGAGGAGTGCGTCCGCGCGGCCCTTTCTTCGGGTGTGAACGTCTTCGATTCCGCAATCAACTACCGCGGGCAGAGAAGCGAGCGCGCGATCGGGCGGGCTCTGGCCGCCGCCTTCGGCGCGGGACTTGCGCAGCGGGACGAAGTCTTCGTCTCCTCCAAGGGCGGCTACCTGCCGCACGACGCGGAGGATCCGCGCGAAGCGCGCGCCTACATCCTCGAGACGTTCGTAGAATCGGGACTGGCACCGCGCTCGGAGATCGTCCGCGGCGGGCACTGCCTGGCGCCCGCGTACCTGAGGGATCAGATCGCTCGCAGCCGGCGCAACCTCGGCCTGGCCACGATCGACCTCTACTACCTGCACAACGTCGAGGCGCAGCGGGCGGCGCTCGAGCGGACCGCTTTTCGGGCAAGACTGCGCGCGGCCGTGGAGGTCCTCGAGCAGGCGGCAACCGAAGGCGAGATCGCCGCCTGGGGACTGGCGACCTGGGACGGTCTGCGCGCTCCCTCCGAGCACCCGGAGCACCTCTCGCTCTCCGAGACGCTCGCGATCGCCCGAGAAGTGGCCGGCGAGAGCCACCACTTTCGAGGAGTGCAGCTGCCCTTCAACCTCGCCATGCCGGAGGCGATCGCCTATCCCTCGCAGGACACCCGGGAGGGGAGGCTGCCCGCGCTGCGTGCGGCGGCCGCGATGGGTCTGGCGGCGTTCGGGTCCGCTTCGATCCTCCAGGGGCGGCTGGCCGCCGAGCTGCCCGAGGAGATCGAGGAAGCATTCGCCGGTGCCCGCCCCGGCGCCCAGAGGGCGCTGCAGTTTTCGCGCTCCGCTCCGGGAATGACGGTGAGCCTGGTGGGTGTTTCCACCCCGGCACACGCTCTGGAGGATTTCGCCCTCGCGAAGATCGCCCCGGCCGATCCGTCGGTGGTGGTGGGGTTGTTCTCGTCGTAAACCGTTAACCGTGCAGTCGTAAACCGTAAACCGTGAACCGTAAACCGGAGCCGATTCTCCCGGTTCCCGGTTCACGACCTTAGATTCCCGGTTCACGTTTCCGCTTCCATTTCCGGCCGGTTTCGATAGAATGAGCCATTCCCGCCCGGACCCCCGAGGTCAGCGCGGCGGGTGTTGGGAGTTCATGTCCGAAGATCCCCTGGCCCCGGAAAGCGCTGCCTCGGCTTCCGTTCAGACGGAGAGTCCCTCCTCTCCTTCCGAGGGAGAACCGCGTCCCCACCGCCGCCGCCGCCGGCGCCGCCGCCGTGGGAGGTCCGGGTCCGGACACCCGGCGCACGCCGGCTTCGATCGGTCGGCGGAGATCGTCGCGACCGGTCCGGAGCAGCCGGTGGAAGGGGTTCTCCATCTGCCCCCGAAAGAGAGCGCCCCCGGCGTTCTCGTCTCGGCGCGGGCCAATTACCTTCCTTCCTCACGCGATCCGCTGGTTCCCCGCGAGCTCGTCCTGCGCGAGGGGCTCGAGCCGGGCGCCCTGATCACGGGCTTCGCCACCCAGGGGAGCCGGCCGGTCGTCAAGCGCGTCGAACGCGTCGAGGGGCTCGACCCGGCGGCCTTCCGGCTGCGCCCCGCCTTCAACGAGCTCATCTCGATCGACCCGCACGAGCACTTAAAGCTCGAGACGACGCCGGAGGAGATCTGCGGCCGGGTGGTGGATCTGCTGGCGCCCATCGGGCGCGGCCAGCGCTGCCTGATCGTCGCGCCTCCCAAGGCTGGCAAGACGACGCTCTTGAAGCGGATGGCGCATGCCGTGTCCGTCAACGACCCGGACGTCTACGTCATCGTGCTCTTGATCGACGAGCGCCCGGAGGAGATCACCGACTTCCGCCGCAGTGTCCGGGGCGAGGTCATCGCCTCCTCCGCGGACCTTTCGGCCGAGAACCACGTCGCGGTGGCCGAGATCGTCGCGGAGAGGGCGCGGCGGCTGGTCGAGTGCGGCAAGCACGCCATCATCTTCCTCGACTCGATCACGCGCATGGCCCGAGCCTACAACCACATGCAGAAGGGGGGCGGCAAGATCATGTCCGGCGGCATCGATGCGCGCACCATGGAGAAGCCCCGGCGCTTCTTCGGGGCCGCCCGCAACGCCGAGGGGGGCGGGTCGCTGACGATCATCGCGACCGCGCTCATCGACACCGGCTCCCGGATGGACGAGATCATCTTCCAGGAGTTCAAGGGAACCGGCAACACGGAGATCGTGCTGGACCGGGACCTCTTCAACCGGCGCATTTTCCCGTGCATCAACATTCCCCAGTCCGGCACGCGCAAGGAGGAGAAGCTCTACGATCCGCAGGAGCTCCCCAAGATCGTGAAGCTGCGCCGGGCCCTGGTGGCCGTGGACAAGATCCAGGCGATGGAGCTGGTGCTCGGCCGGCTCGCCAAGTTCCCGACCAACGCGGACTTCCTGAAGAGCTTCTAGCCGCTTCCGACCGAAAAACGCGCCGGGCGGCGCGGCCTGCGCTACCCTAGTCTTCAGAACCGGCGAGGAAACGGGGCCATGGTGGAGCCGACAGCGGACCCGGAGGTGCGCGAGGCGCTCACGGAGCTCGAGCTCTACCTCTCCGACACGCTTCCGCCGCTGGTGGTTGCCGGGTCTGCGGAGCTGCTCCTGCGGTACCCGCCGGAGCTTCTGGCGGCCGCCATCCGATCCTGGACCGGCGCGCAGTACGCAAAAGGAGCGGGCGCCTCGGTCTCCGATTTCCTCTTCCACGCTGTCAAGAAGATCCACATGCTCGGGGAGTTCCGCCTGGTCTCCCGCGAGGCCCTGGAGAAGCACCTGGAGGCCTTGAAGACCCTCGTGCTCGCAGACTGCCCCGAGGAGGACCGGGCGCTGCTCGCGGAGAACCTGGCGCGCCTGTCGGAGACGGTCTCGGTTTCCACCACGGCGCCCGTGGCGAGCCTCCACCGGCAGGTCCCGGCGCACGGCCCGGCCGGGCCGGGGACCCCGGCCATGGATGAGGCGAGCGGCCGGCGCTTCGGCCTCTTTCTCCAGCGGCTCGAGGCCGAGGCGAGGGCCGCCGCGGCCGCCCCGGCAAACCGGGCAGTACTGTCCGAGACGCTCGCCGCCGCGGCCCGGGGCTCGCAGAGCGCGGGAGAAGTCGAAGGGTATCTCTCGAAGCTGCGCGAGATGGGGATGCAGGTCGGGACGGCCGACGTGTTTCGCGCGCTGGCGAGCAGCCTTCCGGCGTGGGTGCTCCCTTCGGCCGGTTGGCAGGGAGCCGCACCGGCAAGCTCGGCCCAGGACGCCATGCGCCGGATGGTGGCAGAGGCCGCCGATCCGCTCGAGGGCGCCCGGCGGTTCCAGGAGCTGGTCCGCGCCGCCGTCGAGCGCTTCAACGAGGGGTCCCTGCCGCAGGCCGTCTCCACACTGGAGGCGGCCGACCGGCTCATGGCCGAGAAGCAGGTGGATCCGGGAACCGTGGAGGTGGCGCGCCGCAAGGGGGATGAGGCGCTCGACGCGGAGCGGCTGAAGGTCTCCGCCGAGAGCCCGGCCCAGCAC
>JBOGJK010000490.1:0-8914 GCA_050745345.1 Thermoanaerobaculia bacterium | reverse complement strand
GCCGGCCGCGCGCCGGCGCGCAGCACGAGGGCGAGGTCGTTGGCCTCCTCGGCCGTGAAGGAGCCCTGGATGATGCCCTGGTCGGAGATGCGCTCGTTGATGCGTGGGGCCGACTGGACGCGGTTGTCCAGGATGATCGCGAGCAGCCTCCCGACGTTGGCGCCGGTCGCCGCCGCGAACTTCTCCGCCCCGCCGGCCGTCAGAAAGAAGGTGACGCCCATCTGGCCAAACTGCCCGACCTGGCTGGGGCGCGCGTTCTTCAGGTCCCGCCCCGTGATGACGGCGGACTTGCGGACCAGGTAGTACAGCTCCTGGCGCTGTCCGGGCTCGGGCTTCGCCTCGACCATGTCGAGTGTGGGCGGAACCTGGCCGCCGGTGGCCGCGAGCAGCGCCGCCCTTTCGGAGGGACCCGACTCGACCAGCTTCAGCTCGAGGAAGGCCGTGTTCTGAATCAAGTCCTTGACACGCTTGGGGTCGTCGACACCGGGCAGCTGCACGAGGATCCGGTTGCTCCCTTCGCGCGCGATCAGCGGTTCGGCCACCCCGAACTCGTCCACGCGGTTGCGGATCGTCTCGATCGCCTGCGCGACCGCGTTCTCCTCGGCCACCCGTCGGGCGGGCTCCCTCAGCTGGAAGGCCCACTTGGAGCCGGCGGCGCTCACGCTCCAGTCGGGCAGGTACCGCTTGACCGCCTCGTCGAGCTTCGACGCGTCGGTCTGCGCCGTGACGTTGACCGCAAACGTGCTCGGACCCGGCATCTCGAAGTCCCCGAGCGTGAAGGTCTGCTCCCGCGCCTGGTTGCGCAGCGTCTCGATCGCGTCGTCCCGTTCCGCCTTCAAGGCGTCCGCGGTGTTGACCTGCAGGACCAGGTGGATCCCGCCCCGCAGGTCCAGCCCCAGCTTGATCCCCTTCTTCAACGCCTGCGCGAAGGGGGGACTGCCCGACCCGATCCAATCCTTGCGGGCGTGCGCGTAGCCTTTGATGACGTAGCCGGCGACGGTGCCCGCGACCACCACCAGGATGATCAGGACGCGCCAGCGAACCCTCTTGGACAAGCTTCCTCCTCGGCCCGAAACCGTGCGATCGAAAACGCCGGAGTCTATCGGAAGAAGCTATCGGCTGTCAGCTGTCGGCTATCAGCTTCCCGACAGAGGCTTTGCGGGCGAACAAGCCATTTCCGGCCTCTGGCCGATCGAGGATCGCCGATGGCCGACGGCTAAGGCGTCTGCGCCGGAGGAGGCTCGCCTTCGCCGGCCAGGCCGGCAATCCCGCTGCGCAGAACCTTGATCTTCACGTTGTCGGCGATCTGAAGCACGACGAACCCGCGCTCCTCGTCGAGGGCCGCGATGCGGCCGAAGATGCCCCCTCCCGTGATCACCTCGTCCCCCTTCTTCAGCTTCGAGAGCATCTGCTGCGACTTCTTCTGCTTCTTGCGCATCGGGGCGATCAACAGGAAGTAGAAGATGACGAAGATGAAGATCATCGGGGCGAAGGCGAGGAGGCCTCCACCCGCCGGCGAGGGCGACGTCTGTAGCAGCTGGAACATGGGAGGCATCATATCGGACGTGAACCGGGAACCGGGAACCGGGAACCGACCGACTCCGGGCTCCGGTTCACGGTTCACGGTTCACGGTTCACGGTTCACGGTTAACGGTTAACGACCCCCGGCTTCGTGAACGGAAATGGCCCTCCACGCGGCGGCACCTGCGCCTTCGCCTCCTCGGCGCGTTCCCAGAACTTGAGGAAATTCTCGCCGAGGACTCCGCGGACGACCCGGGGCGAGTGGCCGCGCCGCATCAGCTCCTCCGTCAGGATCGGGAGCTTCGAGACGTCTTCCAGCCCCTCCGGCGGGTCCTCGATCCCGTCGAAGTCGGTGCCAAACCCGACGGACTCGCGCCCCCCGATCTTGATGATCCGGTCGATGTGATCGACGGCGCTCTTCCAGGAAGCGGGGGTGACCTTCACCGTTTCCAGGAGCTTCGCGATCTCCTCGTCCCGCTTCTTCGGGTCGTCCCTGTACTTCTCCTGCAGCTCTGCGACGCGCGGCCGAAGCGCCGCCCGCTTGCCCTGGAACTCCTCGACCGCGCGCTGCTCGAGGAACATCGAGCCGATGTTGACCATCACGACGCCCCCTTTCTTCGCGATCGCGCGGATCTGATCGTCGGTCAGGTTGCGCGGGATCGAGGAGAGGGCGCGGCAGGAGGAATGCGAGGCGAAGACCGGCGCCCGGGAGACCTCGAGCACGTCGTCGAGCGTCTTGTCCGAGACGTGGGAGATGTCCACCAGCATCCCGAGGCGGTTCATCTCGAGCACGACCTCGCGCCCGAAGCCCGAGAGGCCGTCGTGGACGACGTACCGGGAGGGGTCGAAGTCCCAGCTCCAGAAGGAGCCGGAGGAGTCGGCCCAGCCGTTGGTGTTGGTGTGCGTCAGGGTCATGTAGCGCACGCCGAGGCGATAGAAGGAGGAGAGGGCGGGCAGCGAGTCCTCGATCGCGTGCCCTCCCTCGATGCCGATCAGGATCGCGATCTTCCCCTGCCGCCTGGCCTGGCGGATCCCGGCGACCGAGTCGGCAAAGACGAGGTCGCCGTGCTGGTCGGCCAGCCTGTGGATCAGGTCGACGAGCTCCAGCGCCTTGCGCGAGGAGCCCCCGTCCCTCGCGTAGGCCGAACGCACGTAGGCCGCGAAGAAGGCTGCGGTGACGCCTCCCTCCTTGAGGCGCGGGATGTCCACGTGCCCGCTCGCGTTGCGAACGCCGAGGTCCACCCATTCTTTCTCCAGGCGCTCGGGCACGTCCTGGTGGGTGTCCAGGACGATCGAGTCCTGGTGGAGACGCGCGGCCAGGGCCTTGTAGTCCTTCGGGAGGATCTGGGCGCGCTGTCCGCCGTCGGGCGGCGCCGCGGCAAGCAGCGCCAGAAAGGCGAAGGCCGGTATTTTCATGGCGGTCAGGCTATAACAGCGGCATGAGACCGAAGCCCCGGTTTGCCCCCCTCGAGTTCGAGCGCCTCTCGCCGGTGGAGCAACGGCGCCGCGGCGAGGAGTTCGCCCGCCGGACCGCCACCCGCCGTACGGTCCGCGACTTCTCCGGCGAGCCGGTCCCCTGGGAGCTCGTCCGCCGGGCCATCGCCGCCGCGGTCTCCGCTCCCTCGGGCGCCAACTGCCAGCCGTGGCGCTTCGTCGTCGTTTCGGACCCGGCGGTCAGAAGAGAGATCCGCATCGCCGCCGAGGCCGAGGAGAAGGAGAGCTACGAGCGCCGGATGCCCGAGGAGTGGCTGGAGGCCCTGGCCCCACTCGGCACCGACTGGCACAAGCCCTTCCTGGAGACGGCGCCCTACCTGATCGCGGTCTTCCGTCTGGATTGGGAGCCGGCGCCCGCCGGCGGCGCCGTGGACGACGGCACGGTGGTCAAGCGCAAGAACTACTACGTCTCCGAGTCCGTCGGGATCGCCTGCGGATTCCTGCTGGCGGCGCTCCACCTTTCGGGCCTGGCGACGCTGACCCACACCCCCTCGCCGATGGGGTTCCTGAACCGGATCCTCGGACGACCCGCGCACGAGAAGCCCTATCTGCTCATCCCGGTGGGGTATCCCGCGGCAGGCGCCACCGTGCCGGTGATCCGCAAGAAGGCGGAAGAGGAAGTCCTCGTCGTGATCGGAGAAGTCGACAGCCGACAGTCAACAGCCGACAGGAAGGGCCCGGTCTGAACTGCCGACTTCCGACTGTTGACTCATTGCGCTTTGCCCTCTGGCGGGGGTTGCACCCTCGCCAGGTCTCCGGCCGAGATCGCCTCTCGAAGCCTCCGCATCCAATCCAGGTAGAAGAAGACGTTGTGGATGGAGAGCAACATCGGAGCGGAGAAGTCCTTCAGGACGAAGAGGTGCCGGAGATACGCGCGCGAGTGGCGCTTGCAAACGGGGCAGGCGCATTCCGGGTCGAGCGGCGAGAGGTCCTCCTTGAAACGCTCGTGCTTGATGGTGACCTCCCCCAGCCGCGTGTAGGCGTGCCCCATGCGGCCGTGCCGGGTCGGAAGCACGCAGTCGAAGAAGTCCACACCCGCTCGGACCGACTCGAGCAGGTCCGCCGGAGTGCCCACTCCCAACAGATAGCGCGCTTTCCCGTTGGGAAGGAGCGCGGCGGAGAAAGAGGTGATGCGCCGGATCGCGTCCTTCGGCTCCCCCACCGCGACGCCGCCGATGGCGTAGCCGTCGAAGTCGAGGTCGGTCAGAGGCGGCGCCGCGGCGCGCCGCAGATCCTCGTGGGTGCCTCCCTGCAGGATGCCGAAGAGGAGCCCCGGTCCGCCGTACGAACGCCTGCAGCGTTGCGCCCAGCGCTGCGAGATGCGCGCCGCGGCCTCCACCTCCTCCCGCTCGGCGGGAAACGGAGGGCAGACGTCCAGAGCCATGGCGATGTCGACCCCGAAGCCCGACTGCAGCTCCATGGCGAGCTCCGGCGTCAGGAAGTGGCGGCTCCCATCCTCCGGAGTCCGGAACTCGACCCCCTCCTCCGTGATCCGCCGCCGGGAGGCGAGGCTCATCACCTGAAAGCCGCCCGAATCCGTCAGGATCGCGCGCCTCCACCCGAGGAAGGCGTGCAGGCCACCGGCTCTCCGGACGAGCTCGATGCCCGGGCGCGCCATCAGGTGGTAGGTGTTGGCGAGCACCGCACGGCAGTCCCACTCCTCCAGCCGGCCAAACTCGACCCCCTTGACGGCGCCCCGCGTGCCCACGGGAAGGAAGCACGGGGTCTCCACCTCGCCGTGGAGGGTCGAGAGAACGCCTCGCCTCGCCGAGGAGGCGAGATCGCGGGCGAGGATCTGGAACGGATTCAAGCCGGCTCAGAACCGAAATCGCCCATTCAGCGCTGCCCCGACGTCCCGCTGGTTGGCGGAGGAAAGGGAGAGCCCCTGGTAGGTCGAGAGCACCACGGCGCCGTTGACGGAAAGCTGCGGCAGCCCGATGCCGAAGCCGGCGGAGTAGGCCCAGTGCGGATCGGGGGCCGCGACGTCGCGGAAGGCACCCGCCCGGATTGCGAAGAGCGGCAGGCTCACCTCGATGCCCGCCGAGATCTGCTGGCTCTGGCCTCCCGGGATCAGGGTGTCGTTCGCGACGAGGTCCCCATCCACGGCGAGCGTCAACGCTCCGATCGGTTCGAAGGCCACCCCGGCGCGCAGCGTGCGCGGCAGCTTCAGCGACTCCGGAGCCCCCTCGAGATCCGGGTTGGAAGGGTCCTGCGTCACGGCGAAGGAGGGCTCGTTGACCGAGGTCGAGACGACGGCCACCCGCACCTTGCCGAGGATGTTGAGCATGGCGCCGGCGTCGAAGGTGAAGCGGTTCGTGTTCCGCGGGTTCTCCTGAAGCGCCCGCCGCGCGATCGTCATCGGGTTTCCGAGGTCCAGATCGAAGACGCTCTGACTGACGTAATAGGTCCGCCCCATGACGTAGCGTCCGGTCACTCCGACGAGCAGCGCCCGCTGCAGGAACGCCTTCGAGAGCCCCAGGCGGACCTCCCGCGCCTCGAGCCCCGCCGACCGGATCGCAGTGTCGTTGAAGCGGATGCTCGTGTCCGGGTCCTCTCCCGGCAGGACGTGCGTCAGGTCCACGTTCGGATAGACGCCCGCGTAGGCAGTGTCGCCGATCCCGAGGGCGAGACCCGACCAGCCGAAAACGAGCCCGGCCGCGCCGGAGCCGACGATGCCGGTCCCCGGCTGGGCCAGCGCCGCGAGGTCCCCGATCACCGGCAGGATCGCGGAAGGATTCTGCGACAGCGCCGCGAGGTCCAGCCCCGAGAGAGGCTCGAGGAATTCGCGCAGCGCTCCCCGCTCGCTCGCCACGGCGCCCCCGAACAGGTCGAGGTCGGTGCGCGGGTCCCGCGCGAGACCGGCGGGGTTGGTCCAGAGCGCCGTGCCGTCGTCGGCGACGGCGGTCATCGCGCCCGCCATCCCCGCCGCGCGCGGGCCGAAGAAGGGAGTCTGCGCGGGCAGCAGAGAGGGGGAGGCCGAGAGCAGCGCGGCGAGGGGAACCGAGCGGAGGAGGAGGGCGAGACGCAACGCCCCGGATGTTAGCAGGCCGGCGCGAAATCGCCGCGCCCCGAGCGGCGAAACGCGCGCCGGGCGGGTCGGTTGACCACCGAAAACCCGCGTGCTAGGGTTGGCCGCCTTTCGAGGAAGCGATGCCCGATCTCGGAAAGAAATTCGACTGCTACAACTGCCGCACGAAGTTCTACAACCTCGGCAAGCCGGATGCGATCTGTCCCAAGTGCGGCGCGAACCAGAAGGACGCGAAGTCCGACGACGCGCCCGCGCCGGCGCCGAGACCGCCGCGGCGCTCCTCCGTGCTGATGGAGCCGATCCCCGAGGAGAGCACGAGCGAGTTCGGTGAAGAGGGCCCGGAAGAGGAGGCCGCGGTCAGCGACGAGGACCTCGAAGAGACCGAAGAGCTCGGCCAGGCCAAGCCCAAGGTGGAAGAGGAAGAGGAGTATTAGGCGCCGGCGCCGGCCGCGTCCCACGTACCTCGGCCTCGGCTCGAACCTCGGCGACCGCCGCGCGAACCTCCGGGCGGCGCTGGCGGCGATCGCGCGGCTGGCGAGGGTGCGCCGCGTCTCATCCTTCTACCTCTCGGAGCCCGTCGGGTACGCGGACCAGCCCTGCTTCTACAACGCGGTCGTCCGAATCTCCTGGCCGGGGACGCCGGCGGGCCTGCTTTCCGGCGTCCAGCGAATCGAGAGGCTCCTCGGGCGCGTCCCGACGTTTCGCAACGGGCCGCGCGCGATCGACATCGACCTGCTCGACGTGGGCGGCGCCGTCCGGCCCCGTCCCGATCCGGTCCTGCCGCACCCGAGGCTCTCCGAGCGACGATTCGTCCTCGCGCCGCTTGCGGAGATCGCGCCGTCGTGGCGGCATCCCGTCACCGGCCGGACGGCCCGGGAGCTGATGGCGAAGCTACCGCGCCGACCGCGAGTGAGGAGGATCGTGAATCGTAAATCGTGAATCCTAAATCGTAAATCGATTCACCATTCACGATTTACCATTTACCATTTACGATTCCCCATTCACGCGTCTGCGCCACTGCTCGAGATTGCGGCGCGCCTGCTCCTGGATCGCGAGGTCCTCGACCAGATGCTGCGGCGAGGGAGCACCGGAGAGCACCGCCTCCTCGATCCGGACCGCCTCGGCGCGCTCCTCGGCGCTCCCACGGGCGAGCGCCTCGGCCAGATAGTGCCGGTTGGCGAAGCTACGCGTCTCGACCGAGACCGCCAGGCGCAGGTTCCGCAGCGCCTCCTGCCGGGAGACCCAGCCCGCCAGCAATGCGATCTCCGGGGCCTGGTCATGGAGCCGTCCCAGCACGCGATAGCCGCCGCCATCCTCGAACTTCGGGTCGATGGCGATCACCGTCGCGGCGTCGTCGCGGATTCGCTCGGCCGCCCCCACCCGCGCGGCCTCGACCTTCCCGACCGCCAGGGCCCACTGGCCCCAGCAAGCCGCGGACCAGAAGAAGCTCGGCGCCGCGTCCCGCTGTTTCGCCAGCGCCTCGGCCCGGGCCGCCGGCGCAAGCTTGACGAGATCGGTTCCGTCCCGCGGCCCTGCCCGCCGCGCCAGGATCGCGATCGCGTCGTCGGAAACGCGGCGGGCCGTCGAGAACACCGCCCGGCGGGAATCGGCGTCGAGCCCCGTGTAGGCCCCCTTGAAGTAGAAGGCGCGCAGCAGCTTCCAGCGCGCCTCCAGGTTGTCCGGGGCCTGCGCCGCGGTCTGATACGAGGCGATCGCCTCGGAGATCAGCCGCCCGCTCGCGACCCCGCCCACACGCCCCTCCTGGCGCCGGCCGTAGGCCGCGTCCGCCGCGGCGACGTAAGGGTTGCGGCCGACGTAGGCGTCGCGCGGGAACTGGTGCGGGTCTGGCTGGACCTCCTCCTGGGCGGACAGAGGCGCCGCCCAGAGAAGCAGCAACGGGATCAGGCGGCGCATCGCCCCCTCCAACCCTCCGGCGCTCCACTACAATTCCCCGGCGGAGGCGCCCCATGACCGACGCGAAGTCCGTGCAGCTCAAGGTCACGATCGACGAGGCTACCGCCGAGGGGCATTACATCAACTTCGCCAACATCCTGCACAACCCGACCGAGTTCGTCATCGACTTCGGGCGGGTCGTGCCGGGCCGCCCCGACGTCAAGGTCATGAGCCGGATCCTGACGACTCCCTACCACGCCAAGCAGATCGCGCAGGCTCTCGTGCAGAACATCCAGCTTTACGAGCGCAACTTCGGAGAGATCCGGTCGGACTTCCCGGCGCCGGCGGTGGCTACGGGCGGCGGGGAGACGACGAACTGAGTTGAGTCAACCGTCCACAGTCGACAGTCAACAGGAAGAGGAGTCCGCGCGGCCCAGGGTCGACCGCCGACTGTCGACTGTCGACTCCACGAGCACCCCTCCTCCGATCACGACGTCTCCGTCGTAGAAGACGCAGGACTGCCCCGGCGTGACGGCGCGCACGGGCGCCTCGAAGAGGACGCGGGCCCAGCCGCCCGGCTCCGGAACCACCATGCATGGCACCTCCGCCGCGCGGTGGCGCACGCGCGCCCCCGCCCGGAACGGACCGCGAACCTCGCCGGAGGGGAACCGGAGCCTCTCGACGCGGGCCTCGCGGTTGAGAAGCTCCTGGTCGCCGCCGACCACGACGCGGTTTTCCGCCGCATCCACCGAGAGGACGTAGAGCCGCTCTGTCGCCGCGACACCGATGCCGCGGCGCTGCCCGATCGTGAAGCGGTAGTGCCCGGAGTGCGAGCCGATCCTTCGACCGGAGGAGTCCTCCAGGGCGCCCGACAGCGCCGGAAGACGGAGGCCCAGCTCTTCCGCGTGCTCCGCCACGAAGTCCCCCGCTCGGGTCCCGGGAGGAACGAAGCAGATCTCCTGGCTCTCTTCCTTGTCC
>JBOGJK010000489.1:0-2453 GCA_050745345.1 Thermoanaerobaculia bacterium | reverse complement strand
CTACACGGCCGGCGCGACCGCGGGGGCTCCCATGATGGTTCTCGTCGCCTCGAACATCGACATCCACTCGGGCTGCTCGGGCATTCCCACGCCGCAGCAGTATCCCCAGGCGCTCTACAACGTCGGCGTCATCACGGCGCCGACGACGCTCGGGACCTCCGGCACCTTCGGCAACGTGGATTTCTCCTATAGCGGAGGGGGCTTCCGGGTCATCGAGTACGACAACGAGAACCCTCTCGATTCCGCCCTGACCCTCGGCTACAACTTCCCGTCCGGGATCCGGACCCTGCGCGTGGCGGGGATCCTCGACGACCTCGTCTTCTTCGTGGACAACACGGACCCCGCCCACCCGGGGCTCTCCCAGGGGATCCGCCGGGGGGCCGCCTTCGACGTCGTGCGCATCGCCGACGACGTCGAGGACATGCAGGTCGCCTACGGTGTCGATCTGGACGGCGACAACCGGATCAACCGGTTCAGCCCTCCCGGCCCGCCGGCCGACCCGGACCCGAACGTCTCCCCCTTCCAGGACGACGATGAGTGGGTGCCCAACGTGGACGCTGAGGCGACCGTGACGCCCGACCAGTTCCAGCAGGACGGCCTCGCCCCGGGGGCCTCGCCTCCCTTTCCGCACGGCGGGCCGCAGCCCGCGGCGCACTGCCCGAGGCTGCACGGCGTGATGATCTCGTTGATTGCCAAGTCGCGCGACCCGGACCCGACCTACCGCGCCGACGGCTCGCGGGGCTTTCGGATCATGAACTCGCCGGTCACGATCAATGCCCCGTATCCGGACGTCGCGTACTATCCGACGCCCGGACCGGAGCAGCACTTCCGCCGCCGCATCCAGACCCTGAAGATCAACCTGCGCAATTTCGCCTTCGAGAACTGACGATGAGAAGGCCCATGCCCCGCCGCCGCCGCGAGAAGGGCGCCGCCCTGGTGATCGCGATCCTGGTGCTCGCGATCCTGACGGTCATCGGGATCGCCCTCATGCTGATCACGTCGACCGAGTCGCGCATCGCGGCCAACGAGTGGTCGATCAACCGGGCCTTCTACGCGTCGGACGCCGGGATCCGCTGGGCGACCGTGCAGATGCACGACCCGGTGCCCTACATGGCGCGCCCGGAGTTCACGGGAAATCCGTTCGGGACCGTTCTGTTCCAGCTCCCCAGCCACCGGCACGGGGCGCTGGGCTTCTTCCGGGGAGACGTCACCGAGACCGACATCCAGGTTCGAGTCATGCGGCCGAGCAAGGTGGGACGGCGGCCGGCGCCGGGCTATGACGAAAAGGAGGGGAAGAACAAGCGGGTGATCTATTCCTTCGAGGTGCGCTCGCAGGGGGGTCAGAACGACGCCATCCTGCAGTACTCGAGGGCGTTGGTCGCCAACGTCGAGCTCGGGCCCCTGCCCGAGGACATTCCCTTCTAGGAGTTGTCATGCGCGATCGAGAAGGCTCCCACCGCGTCTCCGGATTCGCGACCCGACACCGGGCCGTCGCGGCCTGGCTGCTCGCGTTCCTGATCGCGAGCCCGGCCCACCCCGACGACCGGCAACTCCTGCAGGCTAACGCCGGAGCCAACACGGACGTCTTCGTCATTTTCGACTCCTCCCACTCGATGGACGCCGAGTTCTCCGACAGCTTCCGGCTGCCCGCCTACATGGACGACTTTCTCTACCCGCAGGGCACCTTCAACGTCGAGGGCTCGAAGTTGGGTGTGGCCAAGAGCGTCCTGCGGCAGGTCATCACCAACGCGGTCGGCGTCAACTGGGCCTTCGCCTACTACCGCAACCCGAACCAGACCTTCGGCGCGGCGGAGACGGGCCCGCTGGGCGACCCGGTCGGCGGCGCGCAGCTGGCCGGGCAGTTGCTCGAGAACGGCGGCCTCGAGTGGCTCTACTTCGCCGACACGATCGACCCCTCCGGCGCCAACATTTCGACCGAGTTCGATCCGGACGAGTACCCCGACATCCAGCAGGGACGCTTCCTGCAGCTCGGCCACAAGGTCATGCACAACTACGCCAAGGCCCAGCCCCCGCAGTCGACCGGAGAGGTGGCGGACGTCCGCTTCCCCTACGGTCTGCCGGTGGGCGTGCCGGGCGTGACGGCGGGCAAGCCCAACCCGCCGGAGCCCGGCTTCTGGCGCGGCGCCTTCGGATCCAAGGGTCTCAGTCAGGGTCTCGTTGTCTACCGCAACCCGAACAAGCCGAGCTACGAGCTGCGCCTGCGGGTCGTCTCGGGCAACTACGGCGACCCCGACATCTTCCTCGAGGTCTCGGAGTGGGGCCCGCCCGCCACACCGACGGTGACCCCCTCGATTTCCCCGACGCCGTCGAATACCAGCACGCCGACGAGCACCCGGACCTCGACGCCGTCGCGGACGCCCACGCGCACGGCTTCCAACACGCCGACGGGCACCGCCACGATCACGGCGACCCGGACGCCCTCGAACACGCGG
>JBOGJK010000488.1:0-1641 GCA_050745345.1 Thermoanaerobaculia bacterium | reverse complement strand
CGACTCGCCGCGCCAGGCCACCAAGGACGCGGGGCAGATCGCCGGGCTGACCGTGGAGCGTCTGGTCAACGAGCCGACGGCCGCCGCTCTGGCCTACGGCCTCGACAAGAAGAAGGACGAGACGATCGCCGTGTACGACGTCGGCGGCGGCACCTTCGACATCTCGATACTCGAGGTCGGCGAGGGAGTGGTCGAGGTCAAGTCCACCAACGGGGACACGCACCTGGGCGGCGACAACATCGACCAGCGGATCATCGATTGGATCCTGGCGGAGTTCAAGAAGGACCAGGGGGTGGACCTCTCGAAGGACCCGATGGCCATGCAGCGCCTCAAGGAGGCCGCCGAGAAGGCCAAGATCGAGCTCTCCAACGTCGTCGAGACGGAGATCAACCTGCCCTTCATCACCGCTGACGCCTCGGGCCCGAAGCACCTGCAGTTGAAATTGACGCGCGCGAAGCTCGAGCAGCTGGTCGAGGACATCATCCTCAAGTCGGCCGGGCCCTGCAAGCAGGCGCTCAAAGACGCGGGGCTCGAGGCCAAGGACATCGACGAAGTGGTTCTCGTCGGGGGACAGACGCGCATGCCGCGCATCCAGGCGCTCGTCAAGGAGCTCTTCGCCAAGGAGCCGCACCAGGGCGTCAACCCGGACGAGGTCGTGGCGGTGGGGGCGGCGATCCAGGGGGGCGTGCTCGCGGGAGACGTGAAGGACCTGCTGCTGCTTGATGTCACGCCGCTGTCGCTCGGCATCGAGACGCTGGGGGGAGTCACCACGCGGCTGATCGAGCGCAACACGACGATCCCGACCAAGAAGAGCGAGACCTTCTCGACGGCGTCGGACAATCAGACCTCCGTCGAGATCAAGGTGCTGCAGGGGGAGCGAGAGTTGGCCCGCGACAACAAGACGATCGGCGTCTTCCACCTGATTGGAATCCCGCCGGCGCCGCGCGGATTGCCGCAGATCGAGGTCACCTTCGACATCGACGCCAACGGCATCCTGAACGTCTCCGCCAAGGACCTGGGCACCAGCAAGGAGCAGAAGATCACGATCACGGCCTCCTCCGGGCTCAACAAGGAGGAGATCGACCGCATGGTCAGGGAGGCGGCGGCGCACTCGGAAGAGGACCGCAAGCGCCGCGAGGAAATCGAGTCGAAGAACCGGCTCGACAGCCTCATCTACTCCACGGAGAAGTCCTTCAACGAGAACCGGTCGAAGCTGGATGCCGGCGAGGCCTCCCAGTTCGAGTCGGCCCTCTCGGAGGCCAAGAAGGCTCTGGAGGCCGGGGGCACCGAGAACATGAACGCGGCGGCCGAGCGGCTGCAGCAGGCCTCGCACAAGCTCGCGGAGGTCATATACCGCAGCGCCGCGCAGTCGGGCTCCGGCCCGACGGCCGGGGCCTCCTCGGCGGGTCCGGGGGCGGGCAAGGAGGAGGAGGTCATCGACACGGAGTACGTGGACGCGGACAAGAAGTGAGGAAGAAGTCGGCAGTCGGCAGTCGACAGTCAACAGTCGACAGGCAAAGGCGCCCTGTCGGCTGGCGGGCGGCGGGTTTCGCTTCCCACTGTCGACTGTCGACTGTAAACTGTCGACTCAAGTCCCATGAGTGACTTCCGCTGGAACTCCCTCCAGGACCTCTTCGGGAT
>JBOGJK010000487.1:0-1984 GCA_050745345.1 Thermoanaerobaculia bacterium | reverse complement strand
GTGGCGCCCAGACAGCCTCCTGTCTTTCGAACCGGATGCTCATGCTCATGCTTATAAGCATACCACGTCTCTGACGCCAAATCACAAATCTCTTCTGCTCGCGACGAGCTTCTGGAACCTGGGGTTGCCGCGCAGCGGGTCGAAGTTGGGGTCGATCTTGAGCCAGCCGGGCGAGAGGTAGTAGGGGATCTTGAGCAGCGGCTCTAACTCCCCGAGCGCCTTCTCGGGCTCGCCGACCAGCATGTAGATGCGCACGAGCTGGTGCTGGAAGTAGGGTCCCTGGAGGGCATCCTTCGCCACGGGCACGAGAGCGACGCCTCGCTGCCCCTTTCGAATCGCCTCTTCCTTCCGACCCAGATACGCGAGCGAGAGGCCGAGGAGGACGTGCCGCTGAGCGTCATCGGGCGTTGCGCGAAGCTGCTCCTCGAAGGCCTTCCTCGCCTCTTCGGCATAGGCGCGCACGTTCGCCGCATCGCTCTTCAGGGCGTAGGCCTGGGCCAGACAGAATCCCCAGGCACCCTTATCGTCGTCGAAGGCGCTCGGCGTCAGACGCAGAAGCAGCTCCCGCTCTCCCTCGTCGAGGACCCAGGCGAGATCCCAGTAGGTCGCCAGGTAGGCCACGAGCGCCGTGGGCTCGACGTCCTTGGGCACGGCCTTGAGAACCGCCCGAGCCCCGGCAGGATCTCCCTCCCCGAGAAACGTCATCGCCTTGACCTCGATCAGGGTGAGGTTGGCGGGCGCAAGGGCGAGGCCCCGGTCGAGGGCTTCGCGTGCTTCGGGGTAGCGCCGCAGCCAAAGGAGTGCCGTACCCAATCGCCGCACCGAGTTGACGGACCGTGGGTCGAGGCGCTCGGCCTGCTTCAAGTGCTCCACCGCCGCATCCCAGCGCCCCAGCGCCTGCTCGGTCACAGCAACCAACGAGAGGATTTCCGCGTTGCTCGGCGCGAGGCGTTGTCCCTTCCCGTACTGCTCCAGCGCACGGCTGAAGTCCAGAACAACCAGTCGCTGATAGTTCCCGAGCGCCAGGTATCCCTCGGGCCGGTTGGGGGCGAGCGCCACGGCCTTCTCCGCAGCCTGCCGGGCGCGCTCGGCCCGTGGGGGCGTGGGCGTGCTGTTGGCATAGAGCAGCGAGCTGGCCATCGAGACCCGCGCCCACGCCTGCTCAAAGTTGGGGTCCAGAGCCACGGCCTGCTCATGAAAGCCGAGCGCCTTGCGCAGACTGGGAGGATCGCCAACCCCCATGCCCTTCGAGGCCTCCTCGCCCTTGAGGAAGGCGTCGTAGGCCGCGAGGTTCTCCGTGGGCCTCTCGGCAAGCAACTTCTCCTCGCCTGCTCCCAGGGCGACGCCCAGAGCCTGCGCCACCTTCGACGCGATATCCGACTGCACCTGGAAGACATCCGTCAGCGCCGCGTCGAACGGCTGCTGCCAGCGGGAGGCGGGCGCGCCGGACTCCTTCACCTCGATCAGTTCGGGGCTCACCTGAACCCGGCTCGTGCCGCCGCCCTTCTGCCAGCGCACCGTCGCCTTGAGCAAATACTTAGCGTCGAGGTCTCCCGCGATCTGCTGGGGCGTCTTCGAGGTCTTCTTGTAAGCGATCGAACTGTCGCGGGCGATCACTTCCACACCTGGCACCGAGGTCAGCTTGCCCCGGACAGCATCCGCGATGCCGTCAGCAAAGTAGTCGTCCTCGGCAGCGCCGAGGTTCTCGAACGGCAGCACGGCCACCCGCTTGACGCCTCCGGCCTCGCTTGCCCGCTTGTGCGAGCGGCGCAGCAGAAGGACGCCCGCCACGGCGAGGATGGCAATCACGGCAGCGGCGATGAGAACCCGGCTCTTCCCGGCAGCGGGCACGACAGGCTGCACGCCGCTCGTGACCGTCGTCGAGCCCGAGGCCTCCGACATCGCGAACTCGATGTCCCGCGCCGACTGAAACCGCCGCTCCCGGTCCTTCTCCAGGCAGTGCCGCACGATGTGGTCGAGCGCG
>JBOGJK010000486.1:0-24011 GCA_050745345.1 Thermoanaerobaculia bacterium | reverse complement strand
AGCACGACGCCGTCTGGCTCCGCGCGCCGCGCCGGCGGGGTCGCCTGGACGGCGTTTCGCAGCAGGTTGGCGAGCGCGCGGCGCAGCAGGCCCGCCGATCCCCGCACCTCGTGAAACTCGCCGCGGCGCAGAACCACGACTCCCGGAAACGCGCCCTCAATCTCGCGGGCGGCGGCCTCGGCGACGCCTTCCAGCGCCACGGGCTCGGCCAAGAAGCCTTCGGGCCGGGCGAAGAGGAGAAAATCGCCGGTGACCCGGGTCATCTCCTGCGCTTCGCGCCGGATCGCCCTCAAGTAGTCGGGCGCGCGCTCCGCGTGCCGCAGCGCCAGGTCCGCGTATCCGTCGATCGCGGCGGCCGCGTTTCGGAACTCGTGGGCGGCGCCGGCGGAGACCTCCCCCAGGTCCGCCAGGTGCCGCGCGAGCGCCACCCGCGCTTCCAGCCGCCGCACCTCCGAGAGGTCCGTGAAGAGGGCAAGCGCGCCGAGAAAGCGGCCGTCCGCCCCCATGGCCGCCGTCGCCGTCACGCCGAGCACGCGCTCCTCTCCCCGGCGGACCCAACGCGCCTCGCGGCGCTCGAGCGTCTCGCGGTCGGACAGCACCCTGCCGACGATCTTCCGAAGCTCGGGCATCTCGGCGAGCAGCTTCTCGAACCGCTCCCCACGCGCCTCCGGCGAGAGCGCGAGGATCTCGCGCCCCGCTTCGTTCAGCTCCACGACGATGCCCTCCGGGTCAATCGAGAGGAGACCCGTCGGCAGGTTGCGCGCGAGCGTGCGCGCCGCCGTCTCGAGGTCGTCGGCCCGCTCCTTCTCCATGCGCGCCAGGCGCGCGAGCTCCCGTTCCTTTTCCGAGAGCGCCGCGATGGTGGACTCGAAACGCGCCACGAGAAACTCGCGCTCGTCGCCGACCGCCGGCTCTCCTCCCGGCACCGCGCCCGCCGTCTGGAGCATCCGGTCGTAGGGGGCGAGAAGCGACTTCAGGTAGAGCCCCGCCAGCACGACGAGCGCGGCGCCCGCCACCGGAACGAGGATCGTCATGAGCAGGGCGAGCCGGCGAAGCGCGGCTCCCGGCCCCGGATCGAGGGCGAGCAGATAGGAGCGGCTGCCGCCGGCGAGCGTCGCGAGCAGCATCGAGGGCTTCCCTTTCCACTGGTGGGCGACGCGCCCGGCGGCCGGCCGCCCTCCCGGCAGGCGCAGCGGCGCGTCGAAGCCGTGGCCGGAGCTCTGCAGGCGGCGCCCGCGGGCGTCGTACACGCCGACGAAGACGACGTCGGGCTCGAGCACCGCGCGCTCGAGCGCGTCGCCCGGGCCCGCCGCGTCGGCGGCGAGCGAGAGGCGCCGCAGCAGCTCGCCGGCCCGGCGCTCGGTCACGAGCTCCCCCCAGGCGACCGCGTTGCGCAGCAGCAGCAGGGTCACGAAGTTGACGAAGAGGATCAGGAGCAGGGCGATCCAGAGGAAGAGGCGCGACTCGCGGCGGAAGGAGCGCGGCACTTCCCTCTTCATCGCGGAGCGGGCTCCATCCTTCGGGGCGCGGCGCATTGGCCTGGCGTCATCATCGGGTGCGTCGTGCTACATTGTAAGAAGAGGTAAGCTCACGCACCTCCAGAATCTCGCTCTCCGGGCCGTTTCCTTCCTTCTGCTTGCCGCAGCCTCCCGCGCGGCCGCCCAGGATCTTCCCGTCACGGTGGGTCAGGATCACGAGTCCGCCGTCGCCGCCCTCCGTGGCAGGGGCATCGCTTTTCGGGAGGAGAACGCCGGCGGCGGCAGGAAGATCGCGTGGACCGAGGGGAGCCGGAGCGTGACGCTCGAGTTCGCGATGTGGCCGAAGGACCCCAAGGCGCCGGCTTCCGCCTGGGAAGCGGGGTCGGCCGCGGAAAAGAGGCTCACGCTGACGCGGATCCTGGACGCCGCCCCTTCCTCGGAGGCCCGGCGGTCCTGGGTCAACTCCCTGGCCAGGGAGGGAGGGGGGTGGGCGTACCTCGCCGCGGCGGCGGACGCCGCCCGTTCCGAGGGAGACCGCGCGAAGTACCCGGTGGCGGCGCGGCTGGAGTGGCGCAACCCGCCGGCGACACTCCTCTTCCAGGCGGCGCGCCCCCCGGGCACGCCGCCCGGCAGCGAGCCGACGCAACTGGACATCCTCCTGGAGAACCCTCACCGGCCGCGCCGCTTCTGACCACGAAGATCTCGATCGTCCTTGCGGGGATCCTTGCGGCGGCCACGCCTGGCCCGTCCGAGGCCCGCCCAAAAGGGGAGCTCACGGTGGCGCTGACCGGCGACACGATCGTGACGCGTCCCCTCTCCGGGCACTCCGAGCCGGATTACGAGGCGCTTCTCGCGCTCCTGCGCGGCGCCGGCGCCGCCTTCACGAACCTCGAGACTCTCTTCCACGATTTCGAAGGCCCGGCGATGCCCTCGAAGCCCTCCCTGCGGTCCGACCCGAAGCTCGCTCGGGAGCTCGCCCGGGCGGGCTTCGACCTGGTCGCGCGCGCCAACAACCACGCGGGGGACTACGGCGTGGCGGGCATGCGCGAGACCTCGCGCCACCTTGCGGCCGCCGGGATCGTCCACGCGGGAGTCGGAGAGAGCCTCGGGCAGGCGCGCCGGCCGGGCGTCTTCCGCGGCGCGGGCGCAACGGTGGCCCTCGTCTCGGCCGCGACGACCTTTCCCGACTGGGCGCGCGCCGGAAACGCGCGGGGGAGGATCCCGGCGCGGCCGGGGCTCAACCCGCTGCGGGTGCGCGTGACCTACTTCCTTCCCGAGACCGATCTCGAGACGCTGCGAAAGACGGCGCGGCAGCTCGGGCTTGACCCTCCCTCCGAGGGAGCCTTCGACTTCGGCGGGATGCGCCTGGCCGCCGGGCAGAGCCCCGGTGTCTCGAGCGAGCCCGATCCCGCGGACCTCGAGGCCATCGCGGCGCAGGTGCGCCGGGCGAGCACCGGCGCGGACGTGACGCTGGTCTCGATTCACTGCCACGAAAACGGCGACGGCGGCCGCGAGGCTCCCCCCCCCTTCCTCGTCGCGTTTGCGCGCGCGATGATCGAGGCCGGCGCCGACGCCGTCGTGGGGCACGGACCGCACATCCTGCGCGGCATCGAGATCTATCGCGGCCGGCCGATTCTCTACAGCCTCGGCAACTTCCTGTTCGAGTACGAGACGGTCTCGGAGCTTCCCGCGGACGACTACGAGGATGTCGGCCTGCCGCCGACCTCGAAGCCGGGCGACTTCTTCGACCGCTACGACCAGGGGGGCGCGCGCGGCTACCCCGCCGACGCGGAGGTCTGGGAGTCGGCGGTCGCCGTCACGCGCTGGAGCGGAGGGCGGCTCGCGGCGCTCGAGCTCCATCCCATTTCGCTCGGCTTCAGCCTGCCCCGCTCGCAGCGGGGGCGGCCGATGCTGGCCGGCCCGGAGCTCTCCCGCAAGATCCTCGAGCGACTGGCCCGCCTGTCGCAGCCCTTCGGCACGAGAATCGAGTTCGCCGATGGAGTCGGACGCGTGATCCTGCCGTCGCCGTAACGGCTCAACTCTGCCGACTGCCGACTGTCGACGACCGACTCCCGGCTATCTTCGGCGAACGTCCAGCGCCTCGGCTCGGAAGGCGATCGTCGCGTCGCAGCCGGCGCAGAGCACCTCCGGGCCGCCGGAGAGCGAGTCCACCTCGAGGCAGAGCACCGCGGCGCAACGCGGGCACTCCACTTCGACCAGCTTTTCTCTCTTGAAGGGCAGCTTGTCGTCCGCGCCGCGGCGGGCCGACCGGCCGCGGGCAAAGGCGTCGAAGGAAACCACGTTGTTCTGGCTCACTGCTCCTCCTGTCGGTAGGGCCGGCCCTCCGAGTCCTCGAGGGGACGCGGCGGCCCGGCGAGTGTCAGGGACGCCCGGCGTCGGCGAGTCCCCCGGGCGGCGAGCACCGCGCCGCCGAGGAAGAGGACGCCGCCGGCGACGAGCAGGCTCGCCACCGCGGCGCGCAGCGGCCTCGGAGCGGTCGAGAGGCCGCCGCCCGAGCCCACCAGCGTGCCGCCCAGAAAGATGAGCACCACGGAAACGAGGAGGGGATGCCGCCGGCGGTCCCGGGCCGTGGACGGCTGGGACCAGACGAGTCTCATCGCCGGAAACCGTCGAAAATCGGGCCAGGAGGCCCGAAGAACCCGCGTCGCATCGCGTTCGGAGCGAACTCGTCCAAGAAGCCGCCCTCCGAAACGTCCGGGGCGTGCCCTGCGGCCGGCCCCTCTGTCAACACACTGATTTTATTCGAGAAAGCGGACGCAGGCAATTGAATTATCCTCCGCCGATGCGTCTCGACGTAAAGATCGCCGCCGTCGCCTCACTGCTCTGCCTCCCGCCTTTCCCGGCCGCCGTCGCGCGCGGACAGACTTCCGCCGCGGATCGGGAATCGCAGCTGCGGGAGATTCCGGACGCGGCCCGGATCCGCGAGGCCAACCGCGTCCTTTCGGCCGAGCCGCACCACGTCGGATCCCCCTACGGCGAGAAGAACGCGCGCTGGATCCTCGAGCGGTTCCGCGAGTACGGTCTGGAGGCCTCGATCGAGACGTTCTGGGTGCTCTTCCCGACGCCGAAGGAGCGGCGGCTGGAGCTGCTCGAGCCGGTGAGCTTTCGTGCCGCGCTCTTCGAGCCGCCGGTGCCGGGGGATCCGACCTCGGGTCAAACGAGCCGGCAGCTCCCGACCTACAACGCCTACTCGATCGACGGAGACGTGACGGCGCCGCTCGTCTATGTCAACTACGGCGTTCCGGACGACTACGAGAAGCTGGCCTCGATCGGCATCGACGTGAAGGGCAAGATCGTCATCGCCCGGTACGGCGCCTCCTGGCGCGGCATCAAGCCCAAGGTCGCCGCCGAGCACGGCGCGGTCGGCTGCATCCTCTACTCCGATCCGCGCGAGGACGGGTACTTCCAGGGGGACGTCTATCCGAAAGGGGCGCTTCGCCCCGAGCAGGGCGTGCAGCGCGGCAGCGTCAAGGACTCGCCGCTCTACTCCGGCGACCCCCTCACACCCGGCGTGGGCTCGACGAAACGCCCCGAGAAGTTCGACCTCGCCGACGCGAAGACACTGACGAAGATCCCGGTGCTCCCGATCTCCTACGGCGACGCGAAGCCGTTGCTTTCCGCTCTCGCCGGGCCCGTGGCGCCGCCGGAGTGGCGGGGCGCGCTGCCCATGACCTACCACGTCGGGCCCGGGCCGGCGAAGGTGCGCCTCAAGGTCTCCTTCGACTGGAAGATCGTGCCCGCCCACGACGTCATCGCGCGAATCGAGGGCTCGACCTGGCCGGACGAGTGGGTGATCCACGGCAACCACCACGATGCCTGGGTCAACGGCGCGACGGACCCCGTCAGCGGCATGGCTCCCCTGCTCGAGCAGGCGCGCTCGTTCGGGGAGCTCTTGCGCAAGGGTTGGCGCCCGAAGCGGACGATCGTGCTCTGCGCCTGGGACGCCGAGGAGCAGGGGCTGATCGGCTCGACCGAGTGGGCCGAGACGCACGCGGAGGAGCTCTCGCGCAAGGCCGTCGTCTACATCAACAGCGACTCGAATGGGCGGGGGTTCCTCTCGGCCGGCGGCTCGCACACCCTCGAGCCCTTCGTCAACGCGGTCGCCTCCGCGGTCTCCGACCCGGAGAAGGGGATCTCCGTCGGAGAGCGCCTGCGGGCAAAGCGCATCCAGGAGGCGAAATCTCCCGAGGAGCGGCGCGAGATCCGGGAGCGGCGGGCCTTTCGCATCGAAGCGCTCGGCTCCGGCTCCGACTTCACCCCCTTTCTCCAGCACCTCGGGATCGCTTCCTTGAACCTGGGCTACGGGGGCGAAGACGACGGCGGCGTCTACCACTCGATCTACGACGACTTCGCCTGGTACACGCGTTTCGCGGACAAAGACTTCGCCTACGGGCGGGCGCTCGCGCAGACGATCGGCACGGCGGTCTTACGCCTGGCCGACGCGGAAGTCCTTCCCTTCGACCCCGCCGCGCTCTCCGACACGGTTGTGAGGTACGTCGGTGAGGTCCAGGATCTCGCGAAGCAGAAGCGCGAGGCGGCCGAAGAGCTCGCGCGGCAGATCGACGAGGGATCGCCCCGGGCGGTCGCCGATCCGCGCGAGCCCTTCGTCGAACCGAAGAAGGAGGCGGCGGTCCCCTACTTCGACTTCTCGCCCCTTGAGAACGCGTCCGCCGCGCTCGCCCGAGCCGCGAGGGAGTACGAGGCTGCCCTCGCCGCGACTCCTCCCGAGACCCGGACGGACCGTGCGCGCGTCGCGCGCGTCAACGCGGCGCTGCGCGAGATCGCACCTGCCCTGACGCGCGAGGAGGGGCTGCCCGGCCGCCCCTGGTACCGCCACTACGTCTACGCGCCCGGCTTCTACACCGGCTATGCCGTCAAGACGCTGCCCGCCGTGCGCGAGGCGATCGAGCAGAAGCGGTACGGGGAGGTGAATGCGAGGATCGCGGCGACGGCGCAGGTCCTGGCGAAAGCCGCGGAGAAGGTGAATGAAGCGGCAGAAGCCCTCAAGAATTGATCATTGATTCATTGGCTTCATTGCGGCTCAGATGAGGCTCATTGATCCAATGATTCAATGATTCAATGATTCAATTCTTCACGGGGCCACTCGCCCTTCTCTCATCCTCTCGTAGATCTCCTTGCTGTCGGTCTTGCCCAGCGCCACGGCGCAGGTGCCGTCGCAGCGGGCCGTGACCTCGCCCGAGCCGTCGCGAATCTCGGCGGCGGCGAAGATCAGGTTCATCCCCGCGCGCACCAGGCGCGCCTCGGCCACGATGCGGTCCCCCCGTGTGGGCCGCAGGAAGCTCATCGCCAGGTTCACGGTCGCCGACCGGGCGTCGGGACGGCTCAGCCATCCGATGGTCCCGATCACCAGGTCGAAGAGGCCCGCGAGCACCATGCCGTTGACGGCCTCGGTGCCCATGCCGCCGCGATGGAGGGGCTGCACCGGGTCGATCACGGCGCGCACCCGATCCACCCGAGTGAAGTCGAGGCGCGCGCCGAAGTGCTTCATCGGCGGCCCGGCGTTCCAGACCTCCGCCAGCGCCCGCAGCGCCTCGAGCGTTCCGTATGGCTCCGAGAAGGGCCTTCCCTCGCCGCTCATGGGGAGGGATTCTCTCCCGAGATGACCCGCGAACAAAAAACGGTCAGGCCGCTTCCGGTTTGTTAGGATGCCTGCCTTACAAACTCAATCGAAAGGAGTCGTGTGGTGAAAAGAAGAAGACGGACGAGACTTCCCGCAATCACGGCGGAGCAGGCGCGGATGGCGCTGAACATCCTGATGACCGACGGCCGCATCGCGGCTCGCGAGGTCGCAAGGGCGCTCGCGCGGCGCGAGAAGCTCGTGCGCGAGCTGCGCAGGCGCCTCGCCGCCCTCGGAGAGAGCGCCGCCGGGGCCGTGGCCCGGGCGGCCCGGAAGAGGCCCCTCCCGAAGCTGACCCCGAGGAGACGCCGCGCGGTCCGGCGGCGGGCGCGCAAGGCGATCACACGGGCGCAGCGTGTCGCGCGTCAGGCGCAGGGACGGTATCTCGGCGCGATCCGCGGGCTGTCGGAGACCTCGCGGGCGAAGGTCCGGGAGATCCGGAAGAGCTCCGGCGTGAAGGCCGCCATCGCGGCGGCCAAGAAGCTGGCGAGCTAAGCTAGCCTCGCCGTCAAGGGCGATTCGCTCGCCGACGTGCGCCGCCGATCCGCCGCAGTGGACATTTAAAGTGACCAGTGCTATTATCTGTCCATGAGACAGATTCCGGCCGCGAAATTCAAGGAACAGTGCCTCTCGCTTCTCGATCGCGTGGGCGAGGACGGCATCGTCATTACGAAGCGGGGGAAACCGGTCGCCAAGCTGATTCCGATCCGGATAGAGTCGGCCGAGCTCATCGGAAGGCTGAAGGGACGTCTCAAGGTCAAAGGGGATGTCTTCTCGACGGGTCTCAAGTGGCATGCTCAATCTTGACACCCACGTACTGATCCACGCGATGACGGGCGAGATGACGGCGCGCGAGGGTCGGATTCTGCGCACAGCCCGTTGGGGCATTTCCGCCATCGTTCTGTGGGAGCTCGCCAAGCTTGCCCAGCTTGGCCGCATCGAGCTCGACCTCGACGACCCGGAACTCGACCGGTTCCTGGCCAGCGTCCATCTCTGGCCGTTGACGCTGGACGTCGTCCGGGTCCTGCCGCGTCTCGATTTCCGAAGCGATCCGGCCGATGAGATCATCGCTGCGACGAGCATTGCCCACCGGGCGCCGCTCCTGACTCGCGATCGCAAGCTCCTCAAGTCGAAGATCGTGCCGCTGGCCAGATACAGTAGCGCGACCGCTCACGGAATGCGCCGCCCCAGGCGGGGGGTCAGGTCTTGATTCTTTCCTCCCGGCGCGGCAGAGAGGCCCTACTTCGGGGCGAGAGAGTCACGAAGGTCGCGTAAGCTTCGCGGCTATCTTATCGTCGCCCGCAAGGTTCGGCCTGAGAGGCGGGCGGCAGGCTACACTCTTCGCAGTGTCGGCCGACCACATCAGCCGCATCCTGGCGGCTCTCAACCAGGAGAACGTCCGTTATGTCGTCGTCGGAGGGGTCGCCGTCGTGCTGCACGGCCACCTCCGGTTCACGGCGGACCTCGATCTCGTTCTCGCCCTTGACCGCGAAAACGTCCTGGCGGCCATGAGCGCACTCCAGGATCTCGGGTTTCGGCCCCGGCCGCCCGTGCGCGCGGAGCAGTTCGCGGAAGCGGACACCCGCGCCGAATGGGTCCGGGAGAAAGGGATGACCGTCTTTTCCCTCTGGAGTCCTACCCTGCCCGGAACCGACGTGGATCTCTTCGCGGAAGAGCCAATCCCCTTCACGGCGCTCGCCGCGAGGGCTCATCCCATGGCTCTGGCCGGGCTCACTGTCCCGGTCGCGTCGATTCCGGATCTCATCACGCTCAAGCGGATGGCGGGGCGACCGACCGATCTCGAGGACATCGCCGCGCTCGAGAGGATCGCGCTATCCTTGAAAGGTGAGCGCGAAGAATAGCGGGGATCGCCCCGACGGCTGGGCGGCGCACGCGGAGGAGCAGCGCCGCGCCCGGCTGCGCCTGACGCCCGCGGAGCGCCTGGCCTGGCTGGAGCAGGCCAAGGAGTTCGCGGCTCAGGCGCAACGGAGCTCGCGGGGTCAGGTCTTGATTCTTTCCTCCCGGCGCGGCAGAGAGGACAGATTCAAGACCTGACCCCCCCTACTCTCGAAGCGCCCAAGACGCCCGGCATAGGAGGAGAGGCCGGCCGGGAGCGCCTTCAATGCGACATCGCGCGATAGGCGCGTGTCGCGGGCCCGGTAAACCTCCCCCATACCGCCCGCGCTGAGCGGCGAAACGATCTTGTAGTGGCCGAGGCGGCTGCCGGCGGAAAGCGACACTTAGGGGTGTCCGAGAGGAAAAGTACAGGAGTTCACGGTTGACCCCGCTACGTCCCTTCGCGGCTCTCGGAACGCAACGCGGCATGGAGCCGGCGGTACTGGTCCTGCTCGACCCGCAGCTGCGAGATCAGCCGTCCAAACTCCGCGCCCCCCCGGACCGTCTCGAGCAGCGGATCCAGCTCGAAGAAGGGAAGGCACGGGAAGCCGTTCTCGGCGGTCTCGCGCAGCCGGGCGATCGCCTGCGTCTCCTCGCCCAGAAGCGCGTGGATGCAGGCCAGGTCGTACTGCGCGTGGTGGTAGTGGCCGAACGACCGCCGGTTGCGGACGACCACCTCGGCGAGCTCCCGCGCGCGAGCGGCGTCCCCCGCCCGCGCGGCGAGAAGCCCGCGCAAACCGAGGAACAGGATGTCTGCCGGATACTCCCGCGAGGCCCGCTCGATTGAGCGCGCGGCCTCCGCGGGCAGGCCCAGCCGCAGCTGGCAGTGGGCGAGCTGGTAATAGGTCCAGGACGAGGAGGCGCGGCGCAGGGCGGCCTCCGTCATGCCTCTGCCCTCCTCGTAGCGCCCCTGCAGCAGCCGCGCGAGCCCGATGTGCAGCGAGGCGAAGAGGTCCTCCGGATAGATCGCGAGAGCCCGCTCGAAGGCCGCGACGGATTCGTTCAGCAGACCGACGTGGAGCAGGACCTGCGCCAGCCAGTGGTGCGCTTCGCCCAGGCTCGGCCGCCCGGCGATCGCGGCCCCAAACTCGCGGATCGCTCCGGCGTGGTCAAAGCCGCTTCGGGGGTTCCAGAGCATGCGTCCGCGCAAGTACCGCGCCTCGGGCAGCTCCGGGGCGATCTGGAGCGCCCGGTCGCAGAGCGTCTGGGCGCGCTCGTACCATCCGCCCTCCGGATCGAAACTGAACGCCATGCGCGACCAGGCATCGGCCAGGCCGACCATCGCCAGCGGGGACCCGGGGTCCGCTTCGAGCGCCTTCTCGAAGCACTCGATGGCGGAGTTGATCGCCGACAGTTGCGTTTCGGAAAACAGGAGGAACCGGCCCTTCAGATACAGCGCGTAGGCCGGCGCCGCCGGCCGCGCGGCCACGGCGAGGCGGCGCTCGTCGGACGGCGTCAGCTGGAGCTGCAACGCTTCGACGATCTTCCGCGAGACCTCGTCCTGCATCCCGAAGATGTCTTCGAGCGAGGCATCGATCTTGGTTCCCCAGAGCGGCTTTCCGCCGGCCGTCTCGACGAGCTGCACCGTCACGCGCAGGCGCGAGCCCGAGCTCTGGAAGCTGCCGTCCACGACGGCGTCCACACCGAGCTCACGCCCCGCCTCCTGCGGCTCGACGGGACGATCCCGGTAGCGCAGGATCGCCGCCGTGGGCCGGACGAGCAGCGAATGGACGAGCGCCAGCTCCGTGATCGTCGCGTCGGCGAGGCCAACGCCCAGATGGGCGTCGTCCGACGCGCGCGCGAGGTTCTTGAACGGGAGCACGGCGATCGAGCGCCGGCGCTCTGCGAGGCCGCCGCCCGTCTCCCGCGTCGGCGCCGCGAGCGCCTCGAGGGCGAACTCGAGGTCTCGGGCGTGCTGGAAGCGCTGCTGGGGGTCCTTGGCGAGGCACCGCCGGACGATCCGGGCACAGGCCGGGAGGAGGCCCCCCGCGCCGGTATCGAGCTCCGGCGGCTCCTCCCGCAGTATCGCCGTCAGCGTGTCGGCGGGCGTCTCGCCCGCAAAGGCGCGCCGGCCGCAGAGCATTTCGTAGAGGATCGCCCCGAAGGCGAAGATGTCGGCGCGATGGTCGGCCGCGCGGCCGCGCGCCTGCTCGGGCGACATGTATCCCACCGTCCCGAGGACCACACCGGGCGCCGTGGCCCGGGTCACGGTGGGCGCCTGCGTGCCGCCCGCGCCGTCCTCCTCGCGAACGACCTTCGCCACGCCGAAGTCGAGGATCTTGACCCGCCCGTCGCGGGTGACGAAGAGGTTCTCGGGCTTCAAATCGCGGTGCACGATCCCCTTCTCGTGCGCCGCGGCGAGACCGCGGGCGACCTGGATCCCCCAGTCGACCGCCTGCGCGCCAGAGAGGGGCCCGCCGGCGAGCTTTCCGCGGAGCGTCTCCCCTTCCAGCAGCTCGAAGACCACGTACAGCAAGCCGCCGTCGCTGCCGATGTCGTGGATCGTGACGATCGACGGGTGGTTGAGCGCCGAAGCCGCGCGGGCCTCCCCCTCGAAACGGCGGCGCCGCTCGGGGTCCGCAGCCACCTCGTCGGGCAGCACCTTGACCGCCACCTCGCGCCCGAGCCGCGTGTCCCGCGCGCGGTAGACCTCGCCCATCCCCCCGGCGCCGAGCGGCGAGAGGATCTCGTAGGGGCCGAGCCGGGTTCCGACGGCTAGCGTCATGCCTCCTCACGACTCGAGAGGCTTGCAAACCGGGTCATTTCCGAGGTCGGGCGCGAGGCGTCACGGGCCGCAGAACTCGGACCTCGATCTCTCGAATCCGGGCCAGCCGCCGGTCCGTGGTCACGAACGCCGAGGCGCGGGCCGCGAGCGCCGTCGAAAGGTGAATGGCGTCCGGTGTTCTCAACGCGTACCGCGCGCGCAGCCGCGCGGCTCCTTCGGCGATCTCCTGGTCGACGTCCAGGACCGCGATCCCGTCGGTATTCTCGAAGAAGTCGCGGTAACGCCGCGCCAGAACGTCATCACCTTTCGCGAAGGCTCTCGTGAGCACCTCGACCTGGCTCAAAACCGATGTCACGACCGCGATTCGCCCCTCTCGGAGGTCTCTCATCAGCGGCGCCACGGCCGGGAGGAACTTTTCGCTCTCCTGAATCCAGTAGATCCAGAGCGCGGAGTCGAAGGCGTGGACCGGGCGCCGATTCACCAGCTGTTGCGTTCCCGATCCAGATACTTCTCAACGTCGACACCGCGCCAGAGGTCGGCCCCGAGTCCCCGCCAGTCATCGATCGTGTATTTCTTCCGGCGAAGCAGCTGCTCCTGGAGCAAGACCGTCACCTCGCGCGCCACCGAGCGCCCCTCCTGCTTCGCCCGGGCCTTCAGCTGGCGGTAGAGATCGTCCGGAAAATTCTTGATGCTGAGGGTCGCCATTGTGCCTCCAAATTGCTACCATTTTACTACCGGCGAGCACTTCGTCGCTCACTCGAGGCCTTCCACCAGAAACAGCTCCGAGAGCAGCCGGTGGTAGGTGTAGACGTAGGCGGCGCCGCCGGCCGAGATCTGCACGCTGGCGAACCCGGCGAAGCCGGCGGGGTCGCCGGGCACGATCTCCTTCCAGAGCTCGCGGCGGCCGGTCGCCACATCCAGCCGGTCGATCCGAAGCGGTCCGCCGCCCCGCCGCCGCACGAAGAGTGTCCGGCCCTCGTCGGCCCAGCGCAGAGGAGCATCCCCGGGCTCCAGGCCCGGCACCGGGCGCGGCTCCCCTTGTTCGATCGGGTAGAGAAAGATGCGGCCGGACGGGTCCGCCGAGCAGGCGAACCGGCCGTCGGGTGTCGGCGGGAGCAGCCACCCGACTCCTTCGGGAGTCACGGCACGAATGTCGGCCGTGTCGGGATCCTGCAGGTAGATCCGGAGTCCCCGGCCGGGCTCGTTGCCGGTCACGAGGATGCGCTTGCCGTCGGGCATCCAGGAGGCCCAGTGGTAGCGCTCGATCGGCCCCCGCGGGACCTTCAGGGGCTCGCCCGGGCCCGTCGGCAGGATGCGCAGGTCGCTCCGCGCGCCGTAGGCGATCGCGAGCGCCCACTTCCCGTCGGGCGAGAGCGCCGTCGCCTGGCCGTCGCCCAGGCGAGTCGCGGGCGACCCATCGGTCGAGCGCAGGTAGACCCCATAGCTGGGTCCTCCCCCTTCGCCCGATTCCGTAAAGAGGAGGACCCGGCCGTCGTCGGAAAGCTGGACGGCGGAGGAGGAGTCAAGCCACGTCAGTTCGCGCTCCCGCTTCTCTCCCGGCGCAAGGCCCACCATGCCGACGCGCGAGGCGTCGCGTGTGACGAGCGCCCGGCCCGCCTTCGAGGCGTCGAGAAGCGTCAGGCGCCCCGGCGCCCGCGCCAGATCGCGCAGGCGTCCGGAGAGCGAGACCGCGTGGAGAGAGGAGTTCAGCCCCTTCTCGGAAGCCGTGAACCAGATCTCCTTTCCGTCCGGCGCCCAGGCGAGACCCTGCGCACTCGTCCACTCGGGGGTCAGGACTCGCTTTCGCCCACCGCGGTCCACCACAGCGATCCCGCCCCGGTCGTCGGCGTAGATCGGGTGATCCACGAAGGCGATGAGCGACCCGTCCGAAGAGACCCGGGGGTGACTCAGCCAGCCCGCGGTCTCGTAGAGGACCTTGCCGATCGGAAGTTCCAGGCGATGCTTGCCTCCGACACGGCGGACGACGGCGAAGCTGCCGCCGTCGGGAGACCAGTCCGCCTCCTGGACGGCCTCCAGGACCTGGCGCGGTGTGCCGCCCGCGAGCGAGGCCCGGGCGAGAGTGCCCCCGTTCATCCAGGCGAAGACGAAGCGGCGGTCGAGCGAAAGGGCGAGCTCTCCGGAGCGCGAGAGCGCGAGCAGGTCTGCCGGGGGCAAAGGAATCTGGCTCGACTCCGGGCTCTCGGGCCGAGCCGTGAAGACGCCGAAGGGCTGGCCGTCCCAGGCCGCGCCGTAGACAACCGAGCCGCCATCCGGCGCGAAGCGCGCCGTCAGGATCGTGCCGCGGCGGAAGGTGAGCTGGCGGAAGGAGGCAGAAGGCTTCTCCCCGGCGCCGCGGCCGAGCAGGAAGGCCGTGGCGGCGAGGAGCGGGAGCAGGGCGGCCGCGGCCAGCGGCAGGGAGCGGCGGGCCCGGCCGCCCGAGGGCGCCGGCACGGCGCCGCTCGACGCCGAGAAACCGGAGAACGCCTCCAGCGCGAAGGCCAGGTCGCTCGCCGACTGGAAGCGCTCCTCTCTGCTCTTCTCCAGGCATCGCCGCAGCACCCACTCGCTGCCGGGCGGCAGAACGGAGCTTCCTCCCGCGAGACCCGGCGGCTCGTCCTTGAGGATCGCCGTCATCGTCTCGATTCCCGACCCGGCGCGAAAGGCCCGCCGGCCCGTCAGCATCTCGTAGAGGACGGCGCCGAAGGCGAAGATGTCGGAGCGGTGGTCGGCGGCCTCGCCGCGGACCTGCTCGGGCGCCATGTAGCCGACCGTCCCGAGCACCATGCCGGACTCGGTCCGGAGCGGGATCGTCGGCGTGTCGCTCTGCGCCGGCGGCGCGGGGCGCGGCGCGGCGAGCTTGGCGAGGCCGAAGTCCAGGATCTTGACACGGCCGTCTTTGGTCACGAAGAGGTTCTCGGGTTTCAGATCCCGGTGCACGATCCCCATCTCGTGCGCGGCGGCGAGGCCACGGGCGATCTGGAGCCCGTAGTCGAGCGCCTTGCGCGCGGGCAGCGCCGAACCGTTCAACCGCTCGCGCAGCGAGGAGCCCTCCAGCAGCTCCGAGACGACGTAGGGTGTCGAGTCCTGCGTCCCGACATCGTGGATCGTCAGGATGTTGGGGTGATTGAGCGCGGAAGCCGCCTTCGCCTCCTGCTCGAAGCGCCGCAGGCGGTCGGGGTTCCCGGCCAGATCCTCGGGCAGCACCTTGACCGCGACCTCGCGGCCGAGGCGCGTGTCGCGTGCCCGGTAGACCTCGCCCATCCCCCCGGCGCCGAGGGGGGCCAGAATCTCGTAGGGGCCGAAGCGAACGCCGGTTGGAAGCGTCATGTTTCCGATTCTCCCGACTCCCTACGGCGGAAGTCCGATCCGCCGCAGCAGGGCCTGGAACCGCGGCTCGGAGCGCAGAGCGTCGAATCGGGGGTCGACCTTGAGAAACGGCATCCACCAGTTCCGATCCTCGTAGGCTTTCTCTAGCCAGTCGAGCGCCTGCTCTTTCTCGCCCAGCGCCAGAGAGGCGACCGCCAGGTCGTGGCGCGAAACGTACCGCTGCGTCATCAACCTCTTCAGTTCTTCCAGCCGCTTCATTGCCGCTGCCCGGTTTCCTGCCAGTGCGTCGCTGCGGATCAAGCCGGCCAGGATCTCCGGCGGCGACTCCCCGGCCTCTGCCGACACCCACCGCGCCCGCTCGAAGGCGGCGGCCGCCGCTCGGAACTCGCCTTTCTGTTCGTAGACCTGACCGAGAACCATGTCGGCGAAGAAGTAGCTCGAATCGAGCTCGAGCGTGCGCCGGAGCTGTTCGATCGCCTCGTCGTAGCGGCGCCAGTAGTAGAAGAGCATCCCGAGCGAGTTGTTGATCTCGAGTGAGAGAGGATCGAGCTCCAGGGCCCGTTTGATCTCCTGCATTCCCGCCTCGAAACGCCCCAGCGCGACGAGGTACACGCCGTACCAGTAATGCGTAGAGGCATCCGCGGGATTGCTCTCGAGCGCACGTCGGAATTCCTGCTCCGAGCCCGCCCAGTCATAGTCGTAGAGAAGTTTGGCCACGGCCAGAAACGTGTGGGCCTCCGCCAACGAGGGGTCGAGCTCGACGGCCTTGAGAGCGGCTTCCTTCGCCTGCGGAAACACTTCTTTTGCGGGGGCGTACCAGTCGGCCAGCCCCGAGACGTAGATGTAGGCCAGGCCAGCGTAGGCCGGCGCGTAATTCGGGTCGAGTGCCAGCGCCTGCCGAAAATATTCCATCCCCTTGCTGACGTCCTCCCGGGTGTACTTCCTCGCGTGATGGAAGCCCTTGAGATACGCCTGGTAGGCCTCGGGGTTCGCGGTCGCGCGCTTTGTCAGCCGCGCTTGCTCCTCGCCGGTCAAGCGCAGCCGCAGGTTCTCCGAGATTTGTCTCGCGATCTCCTCCTGGATGGCCAAGACATCGGCAAACTTGCGGTTGTACTGCTCCCCCCAGAGCTGCCGATTGCCCCTCGTGTCCACGAGCTCGGCGCCTATCGAGAGCATGCCGCCGCGCTGCATCACCCGACCCGTGACGACCGCGCGAACGCCGAGCTCGCGAGCCACCGCCGCCGGATCGGAATTCTTCCCTTTGTAGCGGAACACGGAACTCCGCGAGACGACCCGCAGGTTGGGTAGTTGCGAGAGGCTGTTGATGAGGCTCTCCGTGATCCCGTCGCCAAGGTATTCGGTCTCGGGATCGGCGCTCTCATTGACGAAGGGAAGAACCGCCAGGGAATCGATCGCGCCGGAGCGCGGCCGCAACCGCACGACCACGGCGGCGATCAGGAGGAGGAGTCCGACAGCCGCGGCGACCCCCATCCATCGCCGCCGCGCCGCCCGAGCCGGCCGCCCGGCGGGCGCGACCGCCAGGCCATCGGAGAGCGCCTCCAGATCGAAGGCCAGATCGTGAGCGGAACGGAAACGTTGCTCCGGATCCTTCTCCAGACAATGCCGCACGACGCGCTCCAGGCCCGGCGAGATCCCGCGATGGGTCCCGGAGAGCTCCGGCGGCTCTTCCTTCAAGATCGCGCCGATCGTGTCGGCGGCCGAGCTGCCCCGAAAGGCACGCCTCCCGGAAAGCATCTCGTACAGGATCGCGCCGAAGGAGAAGATGTCGGAGCGGGCGTCGGCGGGCTGTCCGCGCAATTGCTCCGGCGACATGTAGCCGAGCGTGCCCAGAACCACGCCGGGGTCCGTGCCCGGCGACTCGGTCGGCAGCTCGGTCCGGACGACTTCGCTCTGCCCCGCGGAGACGAGCCTGGCGAGGCCGAAGTCGAGGATCTTCAAGCGCCCGTCTCTCGTCACGAAGATGTTCTCGGGCTTCAGGTCCCGGTGAACGATCCCCTTTTCATGCGCCGCCGCGAGGCCGTGCGCGATCTGCAGGGCGTGCCCGAGAGCCCTCTTCGGAGGAAGGGCCCCGGCCGCGAGGCCGCCTCGGAGCGTCTCCCCCTCGAGAAGCTCCGTCACAACGTAGGGCACGCCGCCGTGCGTCCCGACATCGTGGATCGTCAGGATGTTCGGGTGGTTCAAGGCCGAAGCCGCCCGCGCCTCCTGCTCGAAGCGGCGCAGGCGCGCCGGATCAGCGGAGAACTCCGCGGGCAGCACCTTGACCGCGACCTCGCGCCCCAGGCGAGTGTCGCGGGCCCGATAGACCTCCCCCATCCCTCCGGCGCCCAGTGGCGCCAGCACTTCGTACGGACCAAGACGCGAGCCGGAAGCGAGCGTCATGTCGAAAGCGAGCTTCCCCGACCCTGCGGAAGATCAATCCCCGTCATTCTTCTCCGCACCGCCGCTCCCGATCGTCAGAAGCCAGAGAGAGGAGCCGCCGTTGCTGCGGCAGTAGACGAGAGAGTGGCCGTCGGGAGAGAGCGCCGGCTCCTCCAGGAAGAGTCCCGACTCCGGGAACGCCGTGACCGGCTGGAGAGGACCTCCCTCGGCGGGGATCCGGTAGATGTTGCGGTGGCTCGGCTGGACGTAGATCCAGCGCCCGTCTGGCGAGTAGAAGGCGTGGCGGATCCTCTCGTCGCCGGATGTGAGCCTGGCCTCTCCTCCTCCGGAGGCGGGGACTCTCCAGACCTGAAGCGGGCCGCCGGCGTTGGAGGCGAAAAGGACCCAGCGGCCGTCCGGGGACCAGTCCAGCGCCCACTTGTCGCCGGCAGATGAGGTGAGCTGGCGCTCCTTGCGGCTTGCCAGGTCGAGGACGAAAAGCTGCAGGACCCCGCCGCTCCTCGCCTCAAAGAGGAGCGATCTGCCGTCGCGCGAACCGGCCCCGCCGATCAAACCGGGCGCGGGAGGGCGCAGCTCCTCGGCCTGGCTTCCGTCCACGGCCGCGAGCCAGAGGGACCGGGTGCCGTCCTTGTAGAAGCGGGTAACGATGAGATTCCGACCGTCGGGCGACCAGAGGGCGAAGTTGACTCCCAGATCCTCGCCTGGGAGCTCAAGCCGGTCCTGCCGCCGCGTCGTCAGATCCAGGATCCACATCTCGATCGGGCCCAACCGGTCGCTCGCGAACGCGATGCGGCGGCCGTCCGGAGAGAAGGAGGGATAGCGGTCGATCACCTGGCCGACGGAGAGGGCTTCTTCCGGCCCGGCGGGCGCGCCCCCTCCCGCCGAGAGCGGGAGCCGCGTCAGGTTCAGCGAACCGTCGAGCTCCGAGACGGCGAGTTGGCGGCCGTCCCTCGAGACGGCGAGGTCCCTCAGAATGCCCGTCATCAGGCCGATGGTCCGCGGGGTGCCCCGGACCCTCCCGCTCGCGTCGATCCCGACCACCTGAAGCCGCGTCCCGCCGGTTGGGTCGCGCGTCAGATAGTAGAGACGCTCCCCCGACGCGTCCCAGGCGTGGCTCCTGCCGTTCAAGAGCATGCGCGGCGCCCCTCCGGCCGCGGACAGGAGCAGGACTTCCCCTTCGACGCTCTCGAAGCTGATCCCGGCGCCTCGTGGCGCGTATTGGATCCGGACGATCTCCCACCTGGAGGAGGCGCTTTGGAGAAGGACTTTCGGCGTGCCTCCGCCGGAGGGAACCTCGAGGATCGACCGGTGCTCCTCGGGTCCCCCGACGAACGCGATCCGGTCTCCGCGCGGGTGCCAGACGGGGAAGTTTCCGTCGGGAGCGAGGCGCCGGGCCCGCCCGCCCAGCGCGGGCGCCACCCAGATGTCGCCGCCGAATGTGCGGAACTCCATGCCGAAGGTCGCCCCGATCTTGATCATGCCGGTGCGCGAGGATCGCGTGGAGACGAAGGCGACGCTGTTTCCATCGGGTGACAAGGCGGGTTGGTAGTCCTGCCCCGGGTCCGCGGTGACGTTGACCTCCTGCCCCCCTTGGACCCGCCGCACGTAGATCTCGAGATCGCCGCTCCGGTCCGACGCGAAGGCGAGTAGGCTCCCATCCGGCGACCAGGTGGGCCACTCCGAGAGGCCGGGATCGTGGGTGAGGCGCGCGACGCGGGCGAGCCTCGGCGTTTCGCGCTCGCCGGAGCGTTGCGGCGCGAGCCACACGGCAAGCGCGCCGGCGAGCGCGGAGGCGGCCGCGACCGCAATCAGCGTCCCGAGTCGGGATCGGCGGGCGGGCCCCGGCTCCGCGATCGCGACTCCCGGAGCGCTCGAAGGCTCCGAGAGAACCTCTTCGATCTCGATCCGCGCGTCGGCGATGTCGTGAAGACGTCGCTCCCTCTCTTTCTGAAGGCAGCGGTTCAAGAGATCGCGGATCTTCTTCGGGACGGTCTCCGGCAACGCCTCCCACTGCGGCTCCCGCTCCAGGATCGCGGCAATCGTGTCCGAGACAGTCTCGCGGTCGAAGGCCCCGCGGCCGGCGAGCGCCTCGTAGAAAACGCAGCCGAAGGACCAGATGTCCGTGCGCTTGTCGAGCGGTTTTCCACGAGCCTGCTCCGGGCTCATGTAGGCGGCGGTTCCGAGGATCACACCCTGCCTCGTGGCCTCGTGACCCGCCGTCGGCGAGCGCGAGAGGTCCGCCGGAGAGCGATCGGCGTCGAAGGCCTTGGCCAGTCCGAAGTCGAGCACCTTGACCTTCCCCTCCGGCGTGATCTTGACGTTCGAGGGTTTCAGGTCGCGGTGGATGACCCCGCTCTCGTGCGCGGCTTCCAGGGCTTCGGCGATTTGCCGGAGGATCGAGAGGCCCTCGCGGAGAGCGAGCGCCCCACCCGCCAGCCGCTCCGCCAGGGTCTCCCCGGGCACGAGCTCCAGGACCAGGAACCGGATACCGTCGGATTCCTCCAGGCCGTAGATCGCGGCGACGTTGGCGTGATTCAGGGAGGCGAGCATGTGCGCCTCGCGGTCGAAGCGCGCCAGCCTCTCCGGGTCGGCCAGAAAGGCGTCGGGCAGGACCTTGACGGCGACGTCGCGCCCGAGCCGCGAGTCCCGCGCTCGATAGACTTCCCCCATCCCGCCCGCGCCGAGCGGCGCGAGGATCTCGTAGGTGCCCAGGCGGCTGCCCGCGGTAAGGCTCACGGGGTCGCGGAACCTCCGCGACTATCCTATCGCCGGGGCTTTCGGGGTCAGGTCTGTGATCTTATGAACGTGGTCAGAGTTCACATCTTCACGGACCCGACCCCCGATGGTGCCTAGTTGCCGCTGCGCCTTTTGGCTTCGGCCGAGAGCGACCGGATGAGCTCACCCGGGAGCGTCCCGGAGATGGTCACACCTTCATCATCGCGGGAGACCCGGAACTTCCGGATCGCGGAGACGAGCTCGGGCGACTTCTCCTGCGCCGCCATCCTCCATGCCGCGGTCAGGCCGCGCAGCGCGTCTTCGAGCAGCTCGCGCGTCTCCTCGTCGGCCGACAGGCCCGTGGCCTTCACCGCGAGCGCGTCCCCTTCGACGGTCGCCTGCATGGTGAAGAGGGAAACGGACTTGAGCGCGGACACCACGCCCGCCGCGGGGCCGTCCTCCCGCGGCGCGGCCCCGGCGCGCCGCCACTTCTCGACGTCCACCAGAACCCAGGCCGTGGCCGCGGGGTCCACGCGGCGAAGCTCCCGGCCGAGGCCCTCGCCCGAGGAGAAGCGTGTGCCGCCTCTAGCGAGGTCCGACAGAGCTCCGAGCACCGCGGCCTGGCTTCCGGCGACGACCAGGCGGGCATCCACGAGGGCCACCGCGCCCGGCCCGTGCTCGTCGCTCGCGTCCTCCTTCAGCCGGAAGTACTCCCGGCCGCCGGCCGACTCGCGCACGGCGCCGCGCTTGCGGAGCGCCGCGGCGAGCTTCCTCGTGTCGAAGCGCCCCTGGAAGAAGACCAGTGAGCGTCCGCGCCGGCCATCCGAGGAGGTCGTGCACGCCACGACGGCGTCCACGTCGTCCCGCAGGCTCAAGCCGGCATCCTCGAGGAAGCGCGCCGCGTCGCCGTCGGCGCCCAGGCGGTCGGTCTCCTCGAAGACGCGCAGCTGAAACGGATTCGAGCGCAGATCCGCGATGCGGACGAAGCCGACCGAGGTCGCGTCCGCGGGCACGAGCGACAGCGCGTCGCGGGAAGCGGCGGCGGCCGGGGCCGCGGCAAGCAGGGCGGCGAGAGCGAAGAAGCGAATCGTCTTCATGTCAGAAGTCCTTTCTCCGAAAGAGGAGGCTCGAGAGTGCGAGGCAGACGAGGGCGAAGGCCCCCGTGGTGGCGAAGGAAAGCCAGGTCAGGCCCTGCTGGAGGCGCGCCGGCGCCTCTCCGGCCGAGACGAACGCGACGACTGCCTGCCCGAGCTCCGCCGTCTTCGGGAAGATCCAGTAGAGGGCGTGCACGAGCGAGGCCTGCCATTGCTCCGAGACGGCCGCCGCGATCCGCTCGTGCCCCGCGAGCAGCGCCGAGAAGAAGAAGACGCCGTAGGTCGACATGATCGACACACCCGTCGAGGAGGTCACCACCCCGACCAGGAATGCGAAGGCGAGCAGCGCCGCGATCACGAAGAGGATCACACCGCCGCCCAGCAGGAACCGCGGATGCACGACCCGGGTCTTCCAGATCACGATCGCCCAGATCGATCCAATGAGATAGACCAGGTTGACGCCGGCGAGCAGGAGCCCCGCGGCGTAGCGCGAGAGCAGAAGCGGAATTCTTCCCACCGGCCGCGAGAGGTAGAGGTCGATTGTCCCCTTCTCCTGGAGCCGCGGCACCAGGTGTGCCGTCGCGAAGACGGCGAGAAAGGTGCCGACCAGATAGAGAAACGCCGAGAAGCCCGACTCGAAGCCCAGGACCAGCCTGTCGAGGTCGATGCGGCTGTCCGGCAGCTCGACGGCCTCCCCAAAGAGCTTCGCGCCCGCCAGCGCCCCGTCCACGATGTCCAGATTCACCGCGAAGGCGAAGATCAGGATGAAGAGCGAGGAGAGGACGAAGTAGGCCGCAAGCGTCCAGCGCGCCGCGGCCTCCCGGAAGACGTCCTCGACGGACGCGGCGAAAGCCTTCATCTCAGTTCACCTTTCCGGGCGAATCTCCCGGCGCCGATTCCGCGCGCACCAGGTCCAGGAAGACATCCTCCAGCGTCGAGCGGTCGGGCGAGAGCTCCTTGAGCGAGCGCCCCTCCGCACGCAGGCGATCGACCAGAGCATTCACATGAGCGAGGTCGCGCACCGAGAGCACCAGGTGCCCGTTGACGCGCTCGACTCCCGCGCCGGTTGCCCGGAACGCTTCGAGCAGCGACTCGTCGAGGGGCTCCGCCACCATGCGGTAGCGCGCCTCGCGGCGGGTCAGCTCCTCGATCCGTCCCTCGCGCACCACCCGCCCCTTGCGGAGGATCGCGACCCGGTTGCAGGTCTGCTCGATCTCGGAGAGCAGGTGCGAGTTGAGCAAGATCGCGCGCCCGCGTCCGGCCTCCTCGCGCAGCAGGTCGCGGATCTCGCGGCGGCCGACCGGATCCACTCCGTCGGTCGGCTCATCCAGCAGCAGCACCTCCGGGTCGTGCACGAGCGCGGCGGCCAGTCCCAGCCTCTGGACCATGCCCTTGGAGAACTTCTTGACCCGCACGTCCGCCCAGTCCGAGAGACGCACGCGCTCGAGAAGCAGCGGGATCCGCTCCGAGAGGTCGCGCGAAGACATTCCCGACATCCGCCCGAAGACCGAGAGGGTCGCCCGGGCCGTCAGGTATCCAGGAAAGCGGTGACCCTCGGGCAGATAGCCGATCCGGCGGCGGCTCTCCGGACGCCCGACGGGGATTCCGAAGATCGCGGCCTCCCCGGCCGTTGCGTGCGTCAGGCCGAGCAGGATCTTGACTGCCGTCGTCTTGCCGGCGCCGTTGGGGCCGAGCAGCCCAAAGATCTCACCCGGCTCGATTTGCAGGGAAAGGCCTTCCAGGGCTCGCACCACGGCGCGTCCGAAGCCGGACCGGTATTGCTTCGATAGTCCCGAGGCGGAGATGGCGCAATCCTTCATCACCCTGTATTTACGGAGATCGGGGAGCGATGTTCCCTCAGAAGATCGCCATGCGGCGAAGGTTCGCCCCCGTCTTTGAAACTCTCGGCCGCCGTTGGTGAAGCGAATGCCCGCGGCCGAGAGCCCTACTTCAACCCTTCGACCACGAAGAGATCCGAGAGGAGGCGCGCGTAGCAGTACGCGTACGACTTGCCGTCCGGCGCCACGAGAACGTTGGAGATTCGCTCCACACCGGCGGGATCGGCGGGCAGCAGTTCCTTCCAGATCTCGCTACGCCCCGACTCGAGGTCGATCCGGGTCACGCGCGCGGGCACGTCTCCGCGCTTCCAGGCGTAAAGCGAGCGGCCGTCTGAAGAAAACCGCAGCGGATACTCGCCGGGCGCCAGGCCCGGAATCGGCCGGGCCTCTCCCCCGTCGACCGGAAAGAGCGCGCCCTTGCGCTTCGGGCCAACCGCCGCGACGAGCTTTCCATCGGGAGACACCGCGAATCCGGGCAGCGCCGTGGTCACCCCTTCCGGACTGATTGGACGCGGCTTTCCCCCTTCGATGTCCTGCACGTACAGCCGCTGGCCGCGACCCGGCTCGCTTCCCGCGAAGACGATGCTCCGGCTATCCGGAAGCCATGCCGCGGCCTGCTCGGAACCGATGCCACTGGGCGAGATCTGCCGGTGCTCTCCCGTCCCGGTCGGCAGAAGGAGGAAGGGAGAGTTCAGAGCCGGGATGATCGAAAGGGCCCATTTGCCGTCGGGCGACAGGGCGAGCGCGTTGCCTTCCCCCAGCCGTACCACCGGCGAACGGTCCGCCTTGCGGACGTAAACGGTGTAGTTGGCGCCTCCCGCCTCCCCCTCCTCGTCGAACAGCAGAACGCTGCCGTCGGGGGCGAGATCGGCCGCGAAG
>JBOGJK010000485.1:0-2664 GCA_050745345.1 Thermoanaerobaculia bacterium | reverse complement strand
GCCATCGGCTTCTCACGGCGTCGGACCTCCGACTTGAGGCGCAGCTCGAGTTCCGGCTCGAGGTAGATGGTGGTCCGCTTCATATGCTTATGTTAGCATATACGCTAACATCGACAGTGAAGCGTTCGCTTCGCAAGTCCGGGCTGTCGTTGTAGTTGCAACAGCGGATGCGGGGCGCCGAATGGGGGTTCACGCGCAAGAGGGTCTGTACTTCCTTCACCGGTCCGAGGCGGATGTCCCACGGGCGATAGGCCTCGCCATCCCTCCGGCCAAAAGGCACCAGGTCTCGTAGGGGCCGAGGCGCGTACCGGAGGCGAGCAGCATCTACTTCTTAAGCATCTCCACCCAGTTCTGCACGAGCACCAGCGGCGTGGGAGCCTCCTTGCCCGCGGGCAGGAGCGCCAGGAATCGGCCATCGGGAGCGACGTCGTAGCGCGTGACCTCGTCGAACGCCGGGTCGACCAGCGTGAAGAGGGGGAGCGGAAAGAGAGGCCGGCTCTCCCCAAAGGTCAGATCGTCCCCCTGCCGGCCGACCGCGGCGGCCATGAGCCGGCCGGACCGGAGGTAGAAGAGCTCCTTTCCGTCCCGGCTCCATCGGGGCTGCCAGCCTCCGTCGGAGGAGACCCGGAGGCGGCGCGTGGGATCGGGGAACGAAACGGCATAGACCTCTTTCCGGCCGGACTCGTCCGAAACATAGGCCACCCATCGGCCGTCGGGAGAAAAATCGCCGTTGCTCTCGTCGTCCGCAGTCGCAACGAGGGTTCGAGGCCGCCGGTCTCCCGTCAGCGGAACCACTTTCAGATCTCCGCGGCTCCCTCGGTTGAACTCCCGATAGAGAAGCCAGCGGCCGTCCGGAGACACGTCGTTGGCCGCCTTGGTCGACGCCGATTCCAGGAAAGGCTTCATGTTTCTTCCGGCCTGCGGCGTCATCTCCCAGAGGTCCCAGGGCCCGCTGGACCACGACGAGAAGAAGATGCGCCCGTCGGACGAAAAGACGGGTGTGAGCTGCGGGACGGCATCGCGCGTGAGGCGGATTCCCCGGCCGACACCCGTGTCGAAGATCCAGAGTTCCGGCGGCAAGGGCTCGTCGACCTGCGCCACCACGGCCGCGTGCCCGTCGGGGGAAAGAGCGAGATGAGAGAAGCGTGCCGGCAGCCCTACGGTCGAAAGCTCCTTGCCGGCTCGGTCGAGCCAGACCATCCGTGCCGGTGTAGCGCCAATCCGTGGCGAGTAGACGAGCAGGTCCTCCAGGACAGAGAAGAGCGAGAGTCCTGTCGCGGCGAAGGCCTCGAGGCTGTCGGTCAGCACGACGGGCTCCCCCCCGCAGCGCCAGCGACTCCGGATCGCAGGCGACCGCCATGAGGTGGTTGGTGCGCCGGAAGAGGAGATACCCGGGCGGGCCATAGCTGACGCTGGTGCCCTCGGTGAGGACCGGGCGCTTCTCCTTGCCGTCGAGCGAGCCCACGAAGGTGGCAAGCGGAACTGAGAGCGCGCTCGGATCGGCTCCTGCCTTGCGGACCTCGTAAAGGAACCGGCGGCCGTCCGGGAGAAATCGCGCCCAGCGGTGAGAGACCTCGCCCGACGAGCGGTCCAGGCGCGTCGCGGCGACGGGCGTTCCGCCCGTCGCGGCCACACGCATTATGGGAGAGAAGTTCTCCGGCACGTAGAGGATCGTTCCATCCTTGCCCCAGCTTCCACCGCGCGCCTCCACGACTTCCGCCAGGTCGCGGGGCGGGGGCGGTGACGGAGAGGCCTCGACGACCTTCAACCGTCCTTTCGCGAAGAAGCCGATCGAGCGGCTGTCGGGCGACCAGAAGGGAAAGAGCGCGCCCTCGCCTCCCGGCACGGGGTACGCCTCGGGAGCATCCAGCTCCCGCACCCACAGGCGGAAGGAGCCGTCCGCCTCGCGCGCGCCGAAGGCCAGGCGCCGCCCGTCGGGAGACAACGCGGGAGGCGACACGTTGGCGCCAAAGAAGTGAAACGTCGTGTTGGGCGGCGGAAGGAGAAATGACCGCATCGCGCGCGGCCGCGGCTTCTGCCGCAGGCCGGGCGCCAGGCTGAAGAGGGCAAGCGCCACGCCGGCCGCGGCGATCGCCCAGGGGAGGATCGCGGAGCGTCTGCGGCGGGCGGGCGCGATCACGGCCGGCTCTGCGGCCGAACGGTCCTGCCGGATTCCTTCGAGCTGGAGGGCCACGTCGCGCGCCGTCTGCCAGCGCTCCTCCGGTTCCTTGGCGAGACAGGTCGAGACCACGCGGTCCAGGGCTCGCGGCGCGACCGGGGCGACGCGCGAGATTGGCGGGGGCTCGTCTCGGAGAACCGCTCCGATGAGAGACGCCCGGGTCGCTCCGCTGAAGGCCTTCTTCCCCGTCACCATCTCGTAGAGCACCAGCCCCAGGGCGAAGATGTCTGTCCTCGCGTCGGCCTCCTTGCCTTCGAGCTGCTCCGGCGCCATGTACTGGACGGTGCCCAGGATCGTGCCCTTCTCCGTCAGCGGCGTCTCGGTCTCCAGAGCCGTCAGGACCGAGGCCGACGGCGTCGGGCCGAAGGCCTTGGCCAGCCCGAAGTCGAGGATCTTCACTCCCGAGGAGGTCAGCATGACGTTGCCGGGCTTTAAGTCCCGGTGCACGATCCCCTGCCGGTGCGCCTTGTCCAGAGCGTCGGCGA
>JBOGJK010000484.1:0-2090 GCA_050745345.1 Thermoanaerobaculia bacterium | reverse complement strand
GCCCCGCCGCCCCTCCCTTTCCCCGCCGACTACCGGTTCGTGTACAGGTCCATCACGACCTCGATCGCTCGCCGGCAGACGGCGCAGAAACCGACGTCGTCGCGGGTGAACATGACGCAGTCGGTCTGCGGCCGGTAATACCCCTTCGCCTCGTACATCGCCCCTTCGAAGGCGCCGACTTTGCCCGCGTAGGGGTCGGAGCCGAGGAGCTTGGACTCCGCGACCTTTTCCTCCTGGAAGAGGATGTTCATCTTCTCCTCGGGACCGCGCTCGGCGCGGATCTGCTTCCGGCGCACCTGGAAATCGCGCGACATCGACTCGAACCGCTCCTTAGGCCAGGGCGTCGGCAGCGGTGTCGAGGGCGCGACGAGATCCTTCCACTTGAGCGTCCCAGAATCGAGCAGGGCCGTCACGTTCGGCTCCCACGGCTCGACGCGCGCCGTGGCCGGCCCGTAGGCCACTTCGGAGGTGTAGTACTCGTCGGCCAGCCCCGCGAAGTGGTGGCCGAACTCGTGCACGAAGATGTAGGGCGCCCAGAGGCTGTCGGCCGAGACCGTCGAGTAGAGGTTGAAGATGCCCCCTCCCCCGTAGGTCCGCGAGTTCGCCAGGACCTCGATGAACTCGTAGGGAGCGAAGGAGGCGACGTCGCGCAAGGAGCGGTTCTCGAAGGTGAGCATGTAGCGCTCCAAGCCGAAGGCGTCGTAGGTCGCGCCGACCCGCGAGCGGCGGTGGATGCCGGTCGAAGGGCGGGAGACTCCTGACTCCTCCGAGGGCGGGCAGAGGGCCCAGACGTTGAAGTCGCCGCGGCGCTCCTGAAACGGCGAGACGGCGAAGAGAATCTCGGCCAGCCGCCGCGCGTCCTTCTCGAACTTCGGCCTTTCGGCCGCCGTGTAGCCGTCGCCGAGGATCAAGAAATCGACCTTCTCTGCGGAGGGGCCGTGCTTCTCGATCTCGATCGGCGGCCCGGGAGACGCGGGCTTCGAGGTGTCCACGAACATGCCGCCCGGGTCGACGATCGTGGACCACACCTGGCGGAAGGCATTCTGCGCGTCGCGCTTCTTCAGGACGATCTGGACCGGGGCCTCGGGCGCCGGGAAGCGCAGCGACTCCGAGAAGGTGCGATAGCGCTCCTTCGCCTCGCCCGTGGTCTCCCACTCGCCGAAGATCGAGGCGAAGCCGCGGGAGTACACGACCCGGTTGGTCCTGCGGTCGATCACCTCGAAGAAGTACTTGCCGAGGTTCGTATCGTCGAGGGGATGGGCGGGGTTGCCCATCCATTCGAGGGGCTCCCGCACCACGCGGTCGAGGGCGAAACGCTCTTCGGCGGCGTTGCCCGTGTGGTCGTAGTCCACGCGCAAGGTTCGGGGAGCGGCGGTCGCGGTCGCTGTCATCAGCAAGCCGAGGGAGACTTCCAGGATCGGGCTTCTCATCTGGATCGCATATCCTACCGCCCGCACCGAAATCGGAGGTCGAATGATCCACGAGAACATCCTCGGCACCATCGGCAACACCCCGGTCGTCAAGATCAACCGCCTGGCCCCCGACGGCCGGACGATCTACGTCAAGTGCGAGGCCTTCAACCCCCTTTCTTCCGTGAAGGACCGCCTGGCGATCGGCATCATCGAGGATGCCGAGCGGCGCGGCACGTTGAAGCCGGGCCAGACCGTCGTCGAGGCCACCTCCGGCAACACCGGGATCGCGCTCGCCATGGTCTGCGCGGTCAAGGGCTACCCCTTCGTCGCGCTCATGTCGGACAGCTTCTCGGTCGAGCGGCGGAAGCTGATGCGCATCCTGGGCGCCACCGTCATCCTCACGCCCGCCGCCGAGCGCGGAAGCGGGATGGTGGCGAAGGCCGAGGAGCTCGCCAAGAAGAACGGCTGGTTCCTGGCGCGGCAGTTCGAGAACCCCGCCAACCCGGAGTACCACCGCAACACGACGGGGCCCGAGATCCTTCGCGACTTCGTCGGAAAGCGCCTGGACTGGTGGGTGACCGGGTACGGCACCGGGGGGACCCTGACCGGCGCCGGCGACATGCTCCGCAAGGCGCGCCCGGAGACGAAGATCGCGGTCGTCGAGCCCGATGGCGCGGC
>JBOGJK010000483.1:0-1971 GCA_050745345.1 Thermoanaerobaculia bacterium | reverse complement strand
CGAGGTGCTCAAAGCAGGCGCCTTCTTTCGCCCTGGGGATCGGCTGAAGGGGCACGAATTCCATTTTTCGCGTCTGACGAGCAGTGCTGAAGGGGATGCGCTCCGGTCCATCGATTCCACGGGTTGCGTTGAGGTAGAAGGGATCGTGCGGGGGAATGCCCTGGGCTCCTATACGCATCTCCACCTGGCCTCGAATCCTGCGCTTCTCGGGCACCTGTCCGCCCGGCTCCGCTCTCCGGCTCGCGGCCGTGGAGAGGGGAAGTGATGCGCGCGAGAAGCCTGATGATCCAGGGGACGGCTTCCCACGTGGGTAAGAGTCTCCTCGTCGCCGGTCTGTGCCGGATCCTGGCCCGGGACGGGTATCGAGTGGCCCCCTTCAAGGCGCAGAACATGGCGTTGAACTCCTTTGTCACGGCCGAGGGGGGCGAGATCGGGCGGGCCCAGGCCGTGCAGGCCCGAGCCGCGCGGGTGATGCCGACGGTTGATATGAACCCGATCCTGCTCAAGCCGTCAAATGACACCGACGCGCAGGTGATCGTTCTTGGCCGACCGATCGGGACCTTTTCCGCTGCCGCGTACGGGAGTGAACAGATCCCTCTCCTCCGCCGCGTGGTTCGGGAGGCCTACACGCGCCTTGCCGCACAGGTTGAGGTCGTGGTGATCGAAGGGGCAGGGTCGCCGGCCGAGGTGAACCTCCGTGACCGGGATCTGTGCAATATGGCGGCGGCTGAGATGGCAGGGGCACCGGTCCTCTTGGTGGGCGACATCGACCGGGGTGGCGTCTTTGCGGCCCTTCTGGGGACGCTCGAGCTGCTTGAGCCGGCGGAGCGGGACCGGGTGCAGGGGTTCATCATCAACAAGTTTCGGGGCGACCGGCAACTGCTGACGCCTGGTCTCGATTTCCTCGTCGCGCGGACGGGCAAGCCGGTCTTCGGCGTCATCCCCTTCGACCGGACCCTGCGCCTTCCGGAAGAGGATGCGCTTCCGGAGCGGGCGTTCGCGAACGGGTGGCGAAGAGATGCCAGCCGCCTGCAGATCGGCGTCGTGTTGCTTCCTCACCTGTCAAACTTCACCGATTTCGACTCGCTCGCTGCCGAACCGGATCTCGAGCTTCGGTATGTCGCGGACCCGGACGAGATCGCCGGACTGGACGGCGTCATCCTCCCGGGGAGCAAGAGCACGGTCGCGGATCTTGACTTCCTTCGGGAAAAGGGCCTGGCGGAAGCCATCACACGAGCGGCGGCGCGGGGGAAGATGATCGTCGGCATCTGTGGCGGCTATCAGATGCTCGGGGCGGTGATCGCCGACCCGGATCATGTGGAGTCGGTGCGGGGCGATGTAAGCGGCCTGGGATTACTCAAAGTGAGGACGCGCTTTGAGAAAGAGAAGATTACCCATCAGATTCGGGCCAGGTGTTGCTGGACGGGGGACGAGGTCCGCGGGTACGAGATCCATCATGGGGTTTCCCTCTGTCTAGATGGAACCATGCGTGCCTTTGAGATTCTGGAGCGGTCGGGACAGGCGGCGCAGACTCTGGAGGGGGCCCGCGACGGAGGCGGACGGATCTGGGGGACGAACATTCACGGCCTGTTCGACAACGACGCCTTCCGCCATCGGTTCGTCGCGGATCTCTGCGAGCGGGTCGGGCGGCCGGGTCCGGCGCGCGTCCGCCCGTCCTGGAATGTGGATCAGGAACTCGATCGATGGGCCGAGGTGCTGCGCGCCCATCTCGACGTGCCGGCGATCTATCGACTCCTCGAGGAGAAGGAATGAAAGGAGTACGGGGTGGCGTCTGGAGTGTTATCGCCCTCCTCCTCTGGGCAGTGGCCGTCCAGGCGGGGACATTTGTCGATATGGTGGGACGGCAGGTCGAGCTTCAGGGGCCACCCCGTCGCATCGTCCCACTTGCCCCGAGCCTCACCGAGATCCTCTTTGCGCTCGGTGCGGGGGATTCGGTGGTGGGAGTGACCG
>JBOGJK010000482.1:0-1928 GCA_050745345.1 Thermoanaerobaculia bacterium | reverse complement strand
GTGCCGTACCCCGCCAGGATGTTCGAAATGGAGGCGCCGCTGGTGGCCGCCGCAAAGCGTGTGTCCTGCGCGATGACGTAGTTGGTGAGCATCTCGCCGTAGCTCCAGCCCCCCACGCCCAGGCGCTTCGGGTCCGCGATCCCGCTCCGCACCGCGTCGTCCACCGCGGCGAGCACGTCCTCCGCGTCCTTGTGCCCCCAGTCGGCCCAGATCCCGAGCGAGAACGTCTCGCCGCGGCCGGAGCTGCCGCGCGGGTTCGACGCGACGACCACGTAGCCGCTGGCCGCCAGGATCTGCCAGTCGAGGTCGAAGGAGCAGGAGAACTCGCTGACGGGACCGCCGTGGATCCGCAGGATCGCCGGGTACCGGCGACCCGTCTCGAAGTCGGGGGGCTTGACGAGGAAGCCGTGGATCTGCGTGCCGTCGCGGCTCGGAAAGCTCGTCTCCTCGACGGCGCCCAGGACCACTTCGGAGAGCCAGGCGTCGTTCTGATGCGACAGGCGGCGCGGCTGGCCCGACTCCAGGGCGAAGACCTCCTGCGGCTCCCGCGGCGAGCCGAGCAGGATCGCGACCCTCCCGCCGGGCGCCGTCGAGAAGGCCGGGACGACGCGCCGTCCGCCGACCAGCCGCTCGAGCGCCCCTCCGGCCAGCGGCACGCGGGCCAGGTGCATGGCCCGGTCGTCCTCGAGCAGAAACAGGATGGACGAGCCGTCGGCCGTGAAGCGCGGCGACTGGACATTGCGGTCGAGCGTCTCCGTCAGCACGCGCGCCGGGCCCCCGGCGGCGGGGACCACGGCGAGCTTGCGCGTCGCGTAGTAGATGAGCCTGTCCGGCCCACCCTGGAAGTAGGCGATCCACTTGCTGTCGGGGCTCCAGGCGAGGCGGCTACCGATATCGGGCGAGTTGTCGGCGCCGTCGAAGGTCGTCAACTGCCGCTCCGCCGCCCCGGCGCGCGGCTCGATCGCGAAGAGGTCCCAGTTGTCGGTGCGGTCGATGTCGGCGCCGCGCTTGCTGACGAACGCGATCCACTTTCCGTCGGGAGACCAGGAGGGCAGCAGCTCGTTGGCCGTCCCCGAAGTGAGCGGCTCGGACTTGCGGGTTGCGAGGTCGAGCAGATAGAGATGGCTGCGTTTCTTGTCGAGGTACCCGGTCTCGTCCTCCTTGAATTGGAAGCGGTCGATGACGATCGGCTTGCGCGTCTTCTTCTTCTCTTTTTCCTTCTCCCTCTCCTTCTCCGGAGCGTCCGGGTCCGGATCCTCGACGACGAGCACGAGACGCTTGCCATCGGGCGACCAGTCGTAGTCGGAGACACCCCCCTTGGATTCCGTGAGCTTCTCCGCCTCGCCGCCGGCCCGGGGAAGCAGCCAGAGCTGGTCCTTCTCGTTCTCGTCGCCGCGATCCGAGAGAAACGCGAGGTAGCTTCCGTCGGGGCTCCAGCGCGGCGTGGTCTCCGACTCCTTCGCTCTCGTCAGCCGCAGCGACTGCTTTCCGTCCCAGCTCGTCATCCAGAGGTCGCGGTCGTTGCGGTCCTCCACCGTATCCGGTGTCGAGACCGTGTAGGCGACCCAGGCGCCGTCGGGCGAGATCTGCGGGTCGGAGACTTCGCGCAGGCGCGCCATGTCGTTGAAGTGGACGGGGCGGCGGCCGGCGCCGGAGGAGACGGCCGGAAGGGCGAGGGTCGAGACGAGCATCGCGACAATCGCACGGATTCGAATCGGCACGGGCTCTCCTTTCTCGAAGTATCAGCTCTCGGACCGGCCGGCCCGATGCCGGTCGACCCAGTAACCCCAGGGCACGAAAAGCCACCCGAGGAGCGCCGAGGACGCGATGACCTTCTCGCTCGGAGGGGGCGGCCCGAAGAGCGCGGCGAGCCACACCGCGCAGAGCGCCACGAGGAGGCTCCCGAGCGCCCACGTCCCCACGTCGTC
>JBOGJK010000481.1:0-2552 GCA_050745345.1 Thermoanaerobaculia bacterium | reverse complement strand
GGCTTGCGGGGAGCGTGACGCTCAAATCGGGCACCAAGATCCCTGCCTCCTTCAAACTGGTGAAGGAAAACGGCGCGTGGAAGCTCATCTCCTACGAGATCGGCTCCTAGCGCCTGGGCGCGCGGCCTCGCGGGAGCCGGCCGGTTCGTGACCGGCGAGAAGCTCGAAAACCGCGGCGAGTGCCTCGGCGTCTCGGGGCCTCTCGCCGCGCCCCCCGAGGAGGAGATCCGGGGCTTCTTCGTCATCTCCGCTTCCGACTTCGAGGACGCCCTCGCGGTTGCTCGCGGTTGCCCGCATCTGCGCTACGGCGGACGGATCCTCGTGCGGCCGATCGCGCCGGTCTGAGGAGTCCCCGCCCACCCGTCCCGCCGCCCGGGTGTGTCGTCCTCGCGCGCGCAAGAGTCTGATAGCCGGCCCGGGCCGACGCGTCTACGATCGTCGGCAAAAGGAGAAGCGGCAATGAGGTGTGTTTCGCCCCGCGCCGCGCTGGCGCTCTCGAGCCTGATTCTCACGGCCGCGGCTCTCCCCGGGGAGCAGGGCGGCGCAGATCCGGCGTCCACGCCCGCTCCCGGGCCGTGCAGCGCGCCGGAGAACCGGCAGTTCGACTTCTGGGTCGGAGACTGGAACGTGCTGGACCCGCAGGGTCAGCAGGTGGGCACCAACGATATCCAGAGCATCCTCGGCGGCTGTGTCGTGTACGAGAACTGGAGCGGCGGCGGATTGTCCGGAAAGAGCTTCAACATCTGGGACGCCGCGGCGAAGAAGTGGCGGCAGAGCTGGGTGGACGACCGTGGCCGCGTGCTTCTGCTCGAAGGCGAGTTCAAGGACGGGAAGATGGTGCTCGAGGGGCGGCGGCCCGCGCCGCAGGGCGGGACGGCTCTCGATCGCATCACCTGGAATCGCATAGGCGACTCCAACCGCGTCCGCCAGCTCTGGGAGGCCTCCCGGGACGGGGGCAGGAGCTGGAAGGTCCTCTTCGACGGGACCTACGTGCACAAGAGATGACGGGCCTGGGACGGCGCGATCCCGAACTGCCGGCGGAACGCCGCCGTGAAATGGCTGTGGCTCGAATAGCCGAGGTCGAGCGCGATCGCGGTCAGGTTGCGGCGCGGGTCGCAGACCTCTTCGAGCGCGGCCGCGAGCCGCAGGGCGTTGCGGTAGGCATGGAGCGTCGACCCGGTCGCCTCGCGAAAACCGCGGCTCAGGTGAAACGGCGAGACGCCGAGGGCCCCGGCGAGCTGGGAAAGCGTCAGGGACTCGCGAAAGCGCCTCGCGAGCAGCCCTCGCGCCGCCTCGGCGAGCTCGCGCCGGCCGCCCCGGCGCCCGGCGCCACACTCTTTCGGGCGCAGCCGGAACGCCGCGGCGAGCAGCCGCACGAAGATCCCGAGCATCTCCTCTTCGACGCGCAGTCGGTCGGGGTTTCTCCCGGCCGCGAGCGCCTCCATGATCCGGCGCTGGCGCCAATAGCCTCCGGCCGGCTTCCGGCGCGCCTTCCGCCGGGCCTAATTTCCTACCAAGATCCTTCCTCCCGACAAGAACCAGGCGAGTCTGCGTGGCAGGGTCGGGGCAGGACGCCGAACATCCCGAGGAGGATCGCATGATCGACAGCGCTGAGGCGCAGGCGGCCATCATCGCCCTGCGGCGGATCTCCAGAAACGAGGATTACAAGGCGCGCGTGATGGAGACGCCCCTGCTGCACCGGGCATTGCTCGGGGCCGTGTCCCGGTTCATCGGCGGCGAAGACGTCGCCGGGTGTCTCCCAGTAGCGCGGGGGCTTCACCAGCGGGGGATCGCCACCGCCATCGACTACATGGGGGAGAGCACCCGCGACCGCGATCGCGCATCTGTCGTCACGCAAGAATTCTTGCGGGTGATCGCGACCCTCGCTGACCGGGGGCCGGCTGCCTCGATCTCCCCCGACCTCTCGCATCTCGGCATGGCGATAGATCCTCAGGCCGCGTACGAGAACGCGCGGCTGCTGGCCGGCGCCGCCCGTGATGCGAACACCGAGGTCGTCCTCAACATGGAAGGCAGCGACCGCACCGAGACGATCTTGGCCATTCACCGACGGCTCTGTCAGCGGCACGATAACGTGGGGGTCACGCTCCAGGCGTACCTGTACCGCACCGACAAGGATCTCACCGACGCCATTGAGCGTCCGGGGCGGATCCGTCTGGTCAAGGGCGCGTACGCCGAGCCGCCGGAGGTGGCCCGACCGCTGGGGCCGCCCACCGATACCGCCTTTCGCACACTGATGGAGACGTTGCTGGTGAGTGGTCATCGCTGCTCCATCGCCACCCACGACCCCGCCCTCCTCGAGCACGCCCACCGCTTCATCGAAAGCCGTCGGCTCCCCCGGGAGCCGATCGAGTTCGAGCTGAACTACGGCATTGCCGAGGACCGTTTGCGGCAGATGCAGGCGCTGGGCTACGCCGTCCGCGTCTACCTGCCCTACGGCGAGGAGTGGTATCTCTACCTCTGTCACCGGCTCGCCGAGTATCCCCCTAACATCTACCAGGCGCTGGCCGACGCTCTGAGCGCCCTGCCGTGAG
>JBOGJK010000480.1:0-4061 GCA_050745345.1 Thermoanaerobaculia bacterium | reverse complement strand
GCGCAGGAGGAAGGCGGGGTGGAAAGTCGGCATGATGCGCACGCCGCGGGAGTGTTGCCAGCGTCCGCGCATCTGCCCGATCGGCTCGTCGGTCTCCAGGATCGCCTGCGCCGCGAAGGTCCCGAGCGTCACGATGACGCGTGGGGAGATCAGGCGGATCTGCTCTTCGAGAAAAGGCAGGCAGGAAGCAACTTCATCCGCCTCGGGGTTGCGGTTGTTGGGAGGCCGACAGTTGTGGACGACCCCACCCGAGGTGACGAAGTTGTGGGTCTCTTCGACGTCGATGCAGAAGAAGGTCGTGTCGGACCGGTGGCGATCGGACACGTCCTCGAGGTCCACCTCGTCGTAGAGGACTTCCGGCGCGCCCCGCTCGAACCGGGACGAGTCGAAGGGGATTCGAAGGGCGACTTCGGGATGGAGCTTGTAGCGCATCGAGGCAGGCACGTACGGCGCGATGCGCTGGGAGAATCGGAATGTCGTCGACGAATCGAAGAAGAGCCGCCCGCGTCTGGCCCTGGCCGGAAGGCCGACGCGATCGAGCTCCCGGAGCAGGATTTCGAGATCGTTCTCACCGTAACCGCAAGTCGCGATCTCTGAATCGGGGCGATGGCCGGCGCCGATCCGAAGGTGTCCGTCGTCGAGGAACCACACCGCAAGCGTGCGGTCGTTCAGTCGGCCGGCGATGGACGGAGGGACACGCTTCTTCGGTCGGTAGAACTCCCTGCGAAGAATCCGCAGGGCCCGATGCGCGACCGTGCGTACGTGGACAACGGGATAGACTTTCTCGCCGCCTGAGACGGCCGCGACCGCGAGGGTGTCGATACGAGGTCGAAGCTCCTGGAGCCATTCCGCCTTGAAGGCGGCGTACTCGATCTGAGCTGCGGAGTGGGCGAAGAAGAGGTGGGAACTGCGCGGCGGGAGATCGCCGTCGCCGAGGAGCGTCCCCCAGACGACATCCCGGGCGAGCGGGCTCAATCCCTGCCCCGTCGCGATACGGGCGCCCGGCTCTAACCGATCCACGGGGACGTAGCCCCGGTCCGTTAGAACTGGATGTTCTCCGGTGAGCTGGATTCCGATTGGGCTGAGTCCCGCGCGCTTTGCAGACCGATACGTCAGGCGAAACACGCGCCGGCCCGCGAGCGGTGTGGCGTGCCAGCCGATGACGCGTCGTGGCGTGAGGCGGCCGGTCGCGTCGACAGACATTACCGCGCCGTCATAGCGGCGGCGAACAAGGCGTCCGATTCTCTCCCACGAGCCGTCGCCGAGCTGTACTGGCGCGTTGTATCTTAAGCATTTGAGAACATTACAGATCCAGACGTCTTCCCGCTTCTTCCCCATCGCTTCGATGATCTTCGTCAGCAGTTGCCCTGCCTTGCCAACGAAGGCGAGGCCCTGCTCGTCCTCGTCTCGGCCCGGCGCCTCCCCCACGAACATCAGCTCGGCCTTCGGGTTTCCCTGCCCGAAGACGATGTTGGTGCGCGTCTTGGAGAGCTTGCAGCGCGGGCAGCCTGCCACGAACTTCTGCAGCGCCGGCATGTCCGGGAGAGACCCCGGAACCAGGCTCGGCGCGCCGGCCGAGGCCGGGTCCAGGTAAACGTCCGTGACGCCGAGATCGCGGAAGAACTCGAGCTCGTCGCGCGGGAAGTCCCCGTCCCTCACGGCGAGCAGTCTACGCCCGTCTCCGAGCGAATAGACTGTCGCGACCGATGACCGGCCCGGCCGCGTACGAGCGCGCCAAGACGCACTATCGCAGCTCCGAGATCGCCGAGAGCTACGACTCCTGGCGCTACGAGACATCCCGCGGACGGCGCCGGAACCGGCGGGACCTCGCGGCGATCGGGCGCGCGCTCGCGGAGGCCCAGCGCCGCGGCGCGCCGATCGGGAGCGGCCTCGATCTCCCGTGCGGGACGGGGCGCCTGATCCCGCTCCTGCGGCAGCGGCGCATCCGCGCCGTCGGGGCGGACATCTCGCTCGAAATGATGTTTGTGGCGCGCCGCAAGTTCGGCGCGGCGCTGCCGCTCGCGCAGTGCAGCGCCGAGCAGATCCCACACCGGGACGGAGCCTTCGACTGCGTCTTTTCGATCCGCTTCATGTTCCACCTCGATCACGGGGCCCGGCTGCGGATCCTCCGGGAGATGGGACGCGTCAGCCGCCGGTGGCTCGTCGTCGACTTCCGCCACCGCTACAACCTCCGCTCCCTGCTCTGGCGCGCGGCGGGCCGCATCGGCCTGCGGCGCGACATTCCGTTCCGTTTCTCCCGCCGCGGCCTGGCCGAGGAACTCCGGCAGTCGGGCCTGGAGCTGGTCGCGATCTACCCGCCCCGCCGCTTCGTCGGGTTCTTCTCGGACAAGTGGATCGTCCTGGCCGAGAAGCTCGGGCCTAAGGCGTCTCCCGCCGGGACCGGGTCGGGGTAGAGAGCGCGCCTTCGGGGCCTTCCGTCCGGCGAAGCTGCAGAAACGCATCCCAGATCCGGTCGGCGACCTCCCGCTTGCTTCGCCGGGAGACCCGCTCGCTGCCGCCGTCGTGCCAGAGCAGGAGCACCTCGTTGTCCTCGGCCTCGAAACCGATGTCCGCGCGCCCCACGTCGTTGACGACGATCAGGTCCGCGCCCTTGGCCTCGAGCTTGCGCCGGCCCCGCGCCTCCAGCTCCGAGGTCTCCGCGGCGAACGCGATCACGGTCTGGGAGCGTTTGATGGGGAGGAGGCTCGCGAGCAAGTCCCTTCCGGGCGAGAGCCGCAGATGCCGTTGCCCCTCCTCGCGGTGGAGCCGCTCCGGGCTCTCCTCCGGGATGAAGTCGGCCACCGCAGCCGCCATGGCGAGCGCGTCGCACTCCGGAAACTCGGCCAGAAGCTGCGCGTGCAGCTCGTCGGCCGTCTCGAAGGAGGCCACGCGCACCCCCTCGGGCCGCGGGAGGGCCGTCGGGCCGGCGAGCAGTGTTACGGCCGCTCCCCGGTCCCGCGCCGCCTCGGCCAGGGCGAAACCCATCCTTCCACCGGAGCGGTTGGAGACGAACCGGATCGGGTCGATCGGCTCGCGCGTCGGGCCGGCCGTCACCAGGAGCCGCCATCCCTCGAGGTCCCGGCGCCCCGCCGCCAGCCGCAACGCCTGCTCGACGATCGTCTCCGGCTCCGCCATCCGCCCGATCCCCTCATGCCCCGAGGCGAGCGGACCGATCTGCGGGCCGACCAGGCGCGCCCCGCGGGCCACGAGCAGCTCGACGTTGCGATGGACGGCGGGATGCTCCCACATGGCCGTCTCCATGGCCGGGGCAAGCAGAACCGGGCCGTAGTGAGCGAGAAAGTACGTCGAGAGAAAGTCGTCGGCCAGGCCGTTGGCGAGCTTGGCGAGGGTGTGGGCGGTGGCGGGCGCGACCAGCAGCAATTGCGCCCAGTCAGCGAGCGCGACGTGGTCGACGCGAGGAGCGTTTCCGCTCCCCCAGACCTCGGTGTGCACCTCCCGGCCCGAGAGCACGGCGAAGGTCAGGGGCGAGACGAACTCCCTGGCCCCGCGGGTCAACGCCACCTGCAGCTCGGCGCCCCGCTGGACCAGTCTCCGAACGACCTCGGCCGCCTTGTAGGCGGCGATCCCGCCCGAAACCCCCAAGACGATCCGGCGGGCGGGAAGCATGATCGAGAAGGAAAGAGGAGAGCCGGGAGGCTAGTCGGAGACGGCGGCCTCTTCCTCGGCGACGGCGGCCTCCTCCTCGGGCTCGCCGCCGGGCTCCAGGATCCCGCCTTCCTCGCCGTAGTCCCACCGAATCCGGTTCTCCTCGAACTCCGCGGCGGCCAGGCGCGTGGGCTTCAGGGGCCGGTCGGCTTCGAGCTTGGGCCGGGCTCCCCGCATGAGCTGCTCCGCGCGGCGCGCCACGAGCAGCACCAGACGGAACTTGCTGTCCACACCCTCGGGCATCTTCTGAATCATTCGACAAACCTCTTCCTATCGGAACTCTCGGCGGAGGCGATCCAGACGCTCCGCCTGGCGGGCTGGTGTCAGGCGCCGCGCCCGAACGATCGATTGTAGCTCAAGAGTGGCCCGATCCAGGTCGTCATTCACGATAACGT
>JBOGJK010000479.1:0-3351 GCA_050745345.1 Thermoanaerobaculia bacterium | reverse complement strand
CGCTTGCGGTGGCTGGCCTTTTGCTCGCGGGCTCTCGCGCGCGGGCTCCAGTGCCGCGAATCTGCAAAGGGCCAGCCACGGCGTCCGCATCCATTTTTCAGCGGCCTGCTGGCCAATCCACTCGCCGAATCGTATAAATGCCTGCGGGCGCCCAGGCGCCGCAGGAGGTCTCGATGAAGCGTCTGCCCGGCCTGGTCCTCGCCGTCGCCGCCCTCCTCCCCGCAGCGCTCCCGGGCGAGCAGGCTCCGCCGCCCGCTTCCGACCGGACGACCGCGGTCGACGCCCTCTTCGCCGCATGGGACCGCACCGACTCGCCGGGCTGCGCCCTCGGCGTCTTCCAGGACGGCCGCATGGCATACGCCCGCGGCTACGGCATGGCGAACCTGGAGCTTCACGTCGCCAACTCTCCAGAAACGGTCTTCGACATCGGCTCGCTCGGAAAGCAGTTCACCGCCTTCTCGATCCTGCTGCTCGCGCGGGACGGGAAGCTCTCGCTGGACGACGACATCCGGAAGTTCCTGCCCGAGATCCCGGACTACGGCCACCGGGTCACCATCCGCCACCTGCTCCACCACACAGGGGGCCTGCGCGACTACCTGGCGCTCTTCGAGCTCGAGGGTCTCCGGACCGAGGACGTCACGACCGAGCAAGACGCCCTCGACGTGCTGGCGCGGCAGAAGGGTCCGCTCTTTGCGCCGGGCGCCCGCTACGAGTACAGCAACTCCGGCTACTTCCTGCTCGGCGTCATCGTGAAGCGGTCGAGCGGCAGGAGCCTCCGCGACTTCGCGCGGGAACGGATCTTCGAGCCCCTCAGCATGACGCACTCGCAGTACAGCGATGACCACACGCGCATCATCCCCAACCGGGCCACAGCCTACGAGGCGAAGGAGGGGGGCGGCTTGCGCATCGACATGTCGGATTTCGAGCAGAACGGAGACGGGGGGATGTTCACGACCGTCGAGGACCTGCTCCTCTGGGACCGGAACTTCACCGATCCCATCGTCGGCGACGGGCGGCTCCTCGGAGAGATGCAAACGCCCGGCGCGCTCGCCGGCGGCAAGCCGCTCGACTACGCCGCCGGCCTGCGCGTCGGCACATACCGCGGCCTCCGCACGATCGGGCACACGGGATCCTGGGCGGGCTACCGCGCGCTGCTCTACCGGTTCCCGGACCAGAAATTCTCCGTCGCAATCCTCTGCAACCGCCCCGTCGACCGGCTCCCGCTGATGCGCCGCGTGGCCGAGCTTCACCTGGGAGACCTCATGGAGAAAGAGGCCGCGGGCTCCAAGGCGCCCGCGAAGCCCGCAATCTCGCTTCCGGCTTCCGAGCTCGCGCGGCTTTCCGGCGCGTACCGCGACCCGAAGACGGGGGAAGTCTGGTTCCTCGAGGTCGAAGGCGGCACCCTGGTCGCGGACGCACAGGGCTCGAAGCTTCGGCTCGATTCCGTCGCGCCCGATCGGTTCGTGTCGCGCGAGGGCGGCGGTCTCGAGCTTCGGCTCGCCGCGGCCAGGCCGGGCGGGCGGCCACGGCTGGAGGCGACCTGGGGGGAAGAGGCCTCCCAGAGCTTCGAGCCGATCGCCGTCTGGTCGCCCACGGCTTCCCAGGTCGCGGAGTTTGCGGGCGCCTACACGAGCGACGAGGTGCCGGCGCTCTTTCGGTTCGCGGCCGTCGGCGGCAAGCTCGTGCTACGCCACCGCACGATTGCCTCCGATCCGTGGAAACCCACGCTGCCCGACTCCTTCGCACGGCGCGACCTCTCGGCCTCCTTCACGCGCGACGCCAGGGGAAAGGTCGATGGTTTCCGGCTCTCCGCCGGAGGGATGAGCGGAATCCTCTTTCGGAAGATCGGGCGCTAGCGCGACGCCTCGCCCGTGCGGGGCTCCTCGGGGCGGACCCGGCGCGCGGCCTGCCGGGCGGGGACTTCCTCCGGCACGGCGAGGTAGAAGCCCTGGCCGTACGGGATGCCGAGCCGCCGGCACTCCTCCAGGTCCTGCGGCGTTTCGATCCCCTCGGCCACACACACGGCGTCGATCCGGCGCGCCAGGTTGACCAGCATCTCGACGACGTCGCGCTTGATCGTGTCGGCGTGGAGCCCCGTCACCAGGGTGTTGGCGACCTTGAGGAAGTTGGGGCGCAGCTCCGCGATCGACTGGAGCGACGCATAGCCCGAGCCCGCGTCGTCGATCGCGATCCGGAAGCCGTGGCGGCGCAGCTCCCGGAGCGCGTCGCGGAAGACCGGCACGTCGCGGATGGCCGAGCGCTCCGTCACCTCGAGCACCACCTTGTCCTTCAGCGCGAAGAGCGCCGGCAGGGACTCGGGCCCCCGGGAGGAGAGCGCCGTGATCGAGTCCGCTTCCACATTGATGAAGAGCAGCGGCCCGGCGTGCAGCTTGTAGCGCGACGCCGAGGAGCCGAGGCAGAGCTGCTCGAGCTCCCAGATCGTCTCGTTCTCCCCGGCGAAGGCGAACAGCAGCTCCGGGCTCTCGAACGCCGTGTCGACCGGCCCGCGGGTCAGCGCCTCGTGGCCGAACAGCTCGAGCGAGGAGAGGCTGAAGATCGGCTGGTAGACGGTGCGGATCCGACCGCGCCGCAGGATGTCCTTGAAGGTCTCGCGCAGGATCGCCTGGCGCTCCTCTTCCTTCGTGGAGGCCACGGCGATCGCCTCGCGCAGCGCGCGGTACACGAGACGCTCCACGCGCATCTGCGGGTTCGACCGGATCACCGCGTGCCCGACGAAGACGCCGATGCGCTTGTGGATGCGGGGGCCGAACGACTCGTCGAGGGTCCCCCGGAGCGACTCCTCCACCTGGCGGGCCTTGCGCTGCAGGCGGCCGACCGTGTCCTCCCCCGCCTCGAGGGTCGTAAAGACGTAGAAGTCCGAGCCGCCGGCCCGGTTGACCGCGACGAAATCCTCGATCGCGAAGACCGTGCCGAGCATGCGGCGCAGCGCCTTGCCCGTCTCGCGCAGCAGCCCGTCGAAGACTTCCCAGCCGTACGCCTCCTCGATGTGGCTGTACTGCTCGACATCCACGAAGAGGACGCCGAGGTCCCGGTTGTCGAGCATCCGGTCGCGCAGGGCGTCGATGATGACGGGCACCGTCGCCAGGCGCGTGACCGGGTCGAAGAGAAGGTTCTTGAAGCGCACCTCCTCGTTCTCGGAGGTGAGGAACGGGGCCGGCGCGGAATCGCGATCGGAGAGCAGCTTCTGCACCGTCTCGAGCAGCTTTCGCCGCGTGAACGGCTTGGTGATGTAGTCGTCGGCGCCCGCCTGCATACCCGTGATGAGGTCCCGGATCTCGTTCTTGACGGTCAGCATGGCGATCGGGACCTGGCGCGTCTCGGGGGCGTTCT
>JBOGJK010000478.1:0-1666 GCA_050745345.1 Thermoanaerobaculia bacterium | reverse complement strand
GTCATAGTTCACGGTCGATGTGTTGAAGAAGTCCGAGCGGCCGAAGGCGCGGGCGTTCAGGTCGGTCGGATATCGGTAGTAGAAGCGGCCGTAGGAGACGAAGGCCTTGGATGCCCCGTCGCCCAGGAAGTCCCAGACGATCCCGGCGCGCGGCGACCACATATTGTTCAGATCGATCCGGTCTTCCCCCTTCCAGTTGGCGATCTGCTCGCGCTCCCAGCGCAGGCCCGCGTTGACCGTCAGGCGCGGCGACAGCCGCCAGTGGTCCTGGAGGTACGCCGAGTAGGCCTGGATCGGCGTCTCACCGAAGATCTCGGTGACCGGGTTGCCCTGCGAGTCCGTTACATAGCCGTGCACGAAAAAGACGCCCCCGGTCACGTTTTCCCCCCGGAAGTTGACGTAGGGCACGCCCGCCCCGCCCCGCGCGGCGCAGCGGTCGACCGAGGCGGGGTTGGCGGGGTTCGCCTTGCACGGCCGGATCGTCAGACCGGAGTCTCCCGAGCGGAGTGTTGTCGCGGCCGTTTCGTCCCTCTCGTATTCTCCGCCGAGCTTGAGCTCATGGCTGCCGAGATAGGAGATGATCGCGGCCGAGACGGTGTCGCGCCGTGAGCTCTGGTTCGATACGGGTCCGTTGATGTTCCCGAACCCGCCCGAGAAGGCCCTCAGACCGGGAACGGTCAGATCGGTCACGCGAGGAAAGTTCGCCTCGGGCGCGATGCTCGTCAGAAAGCCGTCCTCGTGCCCGGAGTACTGGAGCGCCACCATCACCGAGGGGCCGAAGAGCTGATTGAGACGTCCGGCATACGAGGTTCCGCCGAGTTTGCGCGTGGCGGTGTAGGTCAGAGGGTCCGTCGAGGCCAGAAGTCCCGTGGCTCCCGTTCTCTCCTCGGGGTCTCCGAAGACCGTCGCCACGACACTCGTGCTCGGCCCGGCGTTCCAGGTGAGCTTCCCGGTATAGACGTTCGACTCGGTGTCGAAGGGATAGGTTCCGCCGGCGGCCACTCCCTGGGTGGGGATCCGGTCGGTCGTCTGGCCGATCCGGTCGTAGGAGCCGAAGAACCAGAGGCGATCCTTCAGGACATACCCTCCGAAGGCGATGCCGGCGTCCCAGCGATTGACCTCGGTCTGCTCGGCCGCCAGGATGTCCTGGTCCGTGGTCTTCACCTCGGCGCGCATCGAGCGCGAGTTGTAGTAGCCGAAGACGTCGCCATGGAACTCGTTGCCTCCGGAGCGCGTGACGGCGTTCACGATGCCGCCGATCGCGTGGCCGTACTCGGCCTGGTAGCCTCCGGTCTTGACCTCCACCTCCTCGATCGCTTCGGGGTTCAAGACCGTGCCCTGGAAGCTCTGCTTGACGTCGTTGCTGTTGACGCCGTCGATCAGGTACAGGTTCTCGATCGAAGTGGATCCGTACACGGCAAGGGGGGCGGCCCGGCTCTGTGTGGCCGCCGTGTCCGGCTGCACGCCCGGCTGCAGCCTCAGGATGTCCGCGTAGTTCCGGATGATCGCCATGTTTCGCATCACCTCGGCCGTGTACGTGGTGCCGGTGGCGGGCGAGCGCAGGTCGATCTCCGGGGCCTGGCCGCTGACGACGACGCTCTCTTGCGCCGAGACTTCCAGCGCGAAGTCGGCGGTCGTCATCGCGTTCAACGTGACCCGCGCCGCC
>JBOGJK010000477.1:0-3095 GCA_050745345.1 Thermoanaerobaculia bacterium | reverse complement strand
TGAAGATCTCGAGTGGATTTCCGTCGAAAGTCGCGCCATAGACGATGGTGTTCCCGTCCGGGGCAAAGCGCGCCGTGAGGATCGTGCCCCGCCGGAAGGTGAGCCGCTGGAAATCCAGTGGGGCCGGCTCGAAGGGCCCGAGGCTCCGCGCAACGATGAGGGCGATGGCCGCCCCCGCGACGAAGGCTGCTGCAGCCGGGAGCAGCCAGCCGCGCCGGCGAACCTTCGCGGGCTCCGCCGCTTCGAGGGCGCCTGAGACAGAGGTCTCGGAGAGATGATCACGGATGCTCCGCAGGTCCCGCGCTAAGTCCTTGGTCGAGGCGTAGCGTTCCTCCGGATCCTTGGCGAGGCAGCGCTCCACGATCCAGCGCAAGGGGGCCGGGGCCTTCGGGGCAACCTGCCCGAGCGGATCCGGCTCCTCGCGAATGATCGCCACCAGCGTCTCGGCCCCGGTCTTCCTCTGGAAGGCGCGCTTGCCGGTCGCCATCTCGTACAGGATCTCGCCGAGCGAGAACTGGTCCGAGCGAAAATCCAACGATTGTCCGCTCGCCTGCTCGGGCGACATGTAGCCGGCCGTGCCCATGAGGGTTCCGGGCTCAGTAGGAGATCCGATGGCCGTCGGCATCACCGAGAGTTCCTGCGACATGGGCGCGGTCAGCTTCGCCAAGCCGAAGTCGAGGATCTTGACGAAGCCGTCCTTGGACACCATGAGGTTCTCGGGCTTCAGGTCCCGGTGCACGATCCCCGCCCCGTGCGCCTTGGCGAGGCCGTCGGCCACCTGAACGGCGATATCCAGGAGCTTCTTCGAGGGAAGCGGCCCCGGGGCGATCAGCTCCCGCAGCGTGTGTCCCTCGACCAGCTCCATGGCGATGTAGACCGTTCCGTCGGCGGAGCTGATGTCGTAGATCGTGAGGATGTTAGGGTGATTGAGCGCGGAGGCCGAGCGGGCTTCCTGCTCGAAGCGCTGTCGCCGTCCCGGGTCGGCGGCGAGCTCGCCCGGCAAGACTTTGATTGCGATTTCGCGCCCGAGCTTCGCATCCCGCGCCCGATAGACCTCGCCCATTCCCCCCGCGCCGAGCGGCGCGAGGATCTCGTAGGTGCCCAACCGGGTTCCAGTCGTGAGCGCCATGGGAGCGAGCGGTTCATTCTATGTTTCTTTCCCCGCGGGCCGCGCCGCCGAAAGCGAGCCGGTCCGCTGATATCGTTTCGCCGCTCGGAGGGGAGAAGCAATGAAGCCGAGAGGCCTTTTCGCGATCGGAACGGCGGCGCTCGCCCTGGCGTTGGGCGCCTCCGAGCCCGAGGACAAGCCGGCCGAGGAGAAGAAGGACGAGAAGAAATGGGACGTCGAGAGCCCGCCCTACCCGATGCCGGTCGAGGCGAGGATCGACACCGACGAAGGGACCTGGATGAGCCTCGACGTCTCGCCCGACGGCGGTGAGATCGCCTTCGACCTTCTGGGCGACATCTACCTGCTTCCGATCGTGGGAGGGGAAGCGCGCGCGCTCACCTCCGGCGTCGCCTGGGACATGCAGCCGCGCTTCTCACCGGACGGAAAGCGCATCGCCTTCACCTCCGACCGGGCGGGCGGCGACAACATCTGGGTCGTCAATCGCGATGGCTCGAGCCCGTCGCAGGTCACCAAGGAGAGCTTCCGCCTCGTCAACAGCCCCGCCTGGTCTTCCGACGGCGACTTCCTCGCCGTGCGCAAGCACTTCACCGGCACGCGGTCCTTGGGCTCGGGCGAGATCTGGCTCTACCACCGCAGCGGCGGCGAAGGGCTTCCGATGACCAAGCGCCAGAATGAGCAGAAGGACCTGGGGGAGCCCGTCTTTTCCCCCGACGGGCGCTACCTCTACTACAGCCAGGACGTCACGCCGGGGCGCCTCTTCGAGTACAACAAGGATGTAAACGGCGAGATCTACGCGATCCAGCGCCTGGACCGCGTGACCGGACGCACCGAGCGCTTCGTTTCGGGGCCCGGGGGCTCGATCCGCCCGACGCCTTCTCCCGACGGCAGGTGGCTCGCGTTCGTGCGGCGGAAGCGCACGAAGACCGTCCTCTTCGTCAAGGATCTGACTTCGGGCCGCGAGCGGCCGGTCTTCGACGGTCTCGAGCGGGACATGCAGGAGACCTGGGCGATCCACGGCGTCTACCCGTCGATGGCCTGGACGCCCGACAACCGCTCGATCGTGCTTTGGGCGGGCGGGAAGATCCGACGCGTCGAGGTTGAGAGCGGTTCGGCGCAGATCATTCCGTTCCACGTCGTCGGCGCGCGCAAGATGGCGCAGGCCGTGCGCTTTCCCGTTGAGGTCGCGCCCGCGCGCTTCCCGGTCCGGATGCTGCGCTGGGTCGAGGTCTCCCCGAAAGGCGACCAGGTCGCCTACGAGTCGCTCGGGCGCATCTGGGTGCGCAACCTGCCCGGCGGCACGCCGCGCCGCTTGACTTCCCAGACCGACCACTTCGAGCTCTACCCTTCCTGGTCGCGCGACGGCAGGTGGATCGTCTACACGACCTGGAACGACGAGAAGGCGGGATCGGTGCGCGTCGCGCCGGCGAAGGGAGGCGAGGGGAGGGTCCTGACCGGGGAGCCCGGTCACTACCGCGAGCCCGTCTTCTCGCCCGACGGCACCCGGGTCGTCTACCGCAAGGACGCCGGCGGCGTCCTCGTGACGCCCGACTGGTCCCTGGAGCCGGGCCTCTACGGGGTCCCCGTCTCCGGCGGCAAATCCTCGCTCGTGACGCGCGACGGGTTCCTGCCGCAATTCGGCGCCGGAGGCGATCGCGTCTACTTCGTGCGCTTCGAGGGAGGAGACGAGAAGGAGGAGCCGAAGCGCATCTTCGCGAGCGTGGCCCTGGACGGCGCCGAGCCGCGCGAGCACCTCGTCTCGAACGACGCCACGGAGTTCCGCATCTCGCCGGACGAGAGGTGGATCGCCTTCCGGGAGCGCTTCAACGCGTATGTCGCGCCGTTCGTGCGCACCGGCGGCAAGGTCGAGATCAGCCCGAAATCCAAGTCGATCCCCGTCGCGAAGGTCTCGAAGGACGCCGGTGAGTACCTGCGCTGGTCGGGCGACGGCCGGAGCCTCCACTGGTCT
>JBOGJK010000476.1:0-1735 GCA_050745345.1 Thermoanaerobaculia bacterium | reverse complement strand
ATGCGGGCAGTCCTTGACACGCACGTCTTCCTTTCCGCGGCCGGCGCCTCCCACCCCGCGAAGGAGCCGTGTGCTCGCGTGCTCCGGCGGGTGGCGGAAGGGTCGCTCGAGGCGACAATCAACAGCGAAGTGGTCCAGGAGATTCTGTACCTTCTCGCCGGCCGCGGTCGGCGAGGGGACGGCGTGGTTCTGGCGCGCCACGTCGCCGCTCTCTTTCCGGATCTGCTTCCCGTGACCCGCGAGGATGTGCTCGGCGCCTGCGATCTGGTGCAGAGGTATCCGAAGCTGTCGGTCCGCGACGCGATTCATGCCGCTTCGATGCTCCGCAACGGGCTCAAGCGCGTGATCAGCGTCGACGCCGACTTCGACCAGATCCGCGGGATCCGCCGGATCGAGCCAGACGCGGCGTGACACAAGGCTGAGGCTTGAAATGACTCTCACCGCCGGCACGCGACTAGGCCCCTATGAGATCCTCGCGCCGATCGGCGCGGGAGGGATGGGGGAGGTCTACCGGGCGCGCGATGAGCGCTTGAGGCGCGACGTCGCGGTCAAGGTGCTCCCCGCGTCCTTCTCGCAAGACGCCGACCGGCTGCGCCGCTTCGAGCAGGAGGCGCAGGCGGCCGGCGGCTTGAACCACCCCAACATCACGGCTGTCCACGACCTCGGGACGCACGACGGAGCTCCCTACATCGTGACGGAGCTTCTGGAAGGGGAGACATTGCGCTCGCGGCTTTCGGGTGGGGCACTTGCCGCTCGCAAGGCAATCGACTACGGCGTGCAGGTCGCCCGGGGCCTGGCCGCGGCGCACGAGAAGGGGATCGTGCACCGGGACCTGAAGCCCGAGAACCTGTTCGTCACGAAGGATGGGCGCGTCAAGATCCTGGACTTCGGGCTGGCGAAACTGAAACCGGAGAAGGAAGACGGGCAGACGGACCTGCAGACCGTGTCTGCCACCGAGCCCGGTGTGGTTCTGGGCACGATGGGCTACATGTCGCCCGAGCAGGTGCGCGGCAAGCCTGCCGACCGCCGGAGCGACCTTTTCTCCTTTGGGGCCATCCTGTACGAGATGTTGTCCGGGCAGCGGGCGTTTCGTGGAGAGACGGCGGCCGACACGATCACGGCGATCCTGACGAAGGAGCCGCCCGATCTCTCGCAGACCAACAAGGAGATCCGTCCGGGGCTGGAGCGGATCGTGCGGCACTGCCTGGAGAAGAACCCGGAGGAGCGCTTCGAGTCGGCGCGCGACCTCGCCTTCGATCTGGAGGCCCTCTCAGGCCTCTCCGAGGCTACCGGTGCCGTCGCAGCGGCCAGAGGGAAGTCCGGGCCGCGTCCTTCCTGGGCGCTTCTGGCCGCTGTGGCCGTCGCGGGCGCGGCCTTGGCCGGGATGGCCGCCTATGTCTCGGGCAAGAAGGCGGGCTATGTGCCGCCCCCCTCCTTCCACCAGCTCACCTTTCAGCGGGGCGAGATCGGCGGGGCGCACTTCTCGCCCGACGGCCAGACGATCGTCTATTCCGCGGCGTGGGAGGGGAAGCCCTTCGAGATCTTCATCAATCGGCCCGAGAGCCCCGAGTCGCGCCCGTTCGGGCTGCCCGGCGAGGTCCTGGCGATCTCGAAGAGCGGGGAGCTCGCCGTTTCGCTGAACCGCCGTTCCACGCTGCCCTTTACGCGGACGGGCCGCCTGGCGCGCATCTCGATCGCGGGGGGCGCGCCCCGCGACATCCTGGATGACGTGCAG
>JBOGJK010000475.1:0-3593 GCA_050745345.1 Thermoanaerobaculia bacterium | reverse complement strand
GGTCCCAGGCCGCAAGCTGCCTCCGCACCATCCCGCCCCGCGAGAACGGCGGCAACATGGACATCAAACAGATGGTGGAGGGCACGCGGCTGCTCTTTCCTTGCTACGTCCGGGGTTGCCTGCTGTCCATCGGTGACGTCCATTTCGCCCAGGGCGACGGCGAAGTGGCCGGCACCGCCATCGAGATGAACGCGACCGTCAAGGTGAAGGTGAACATCCGTAAGGGCCAGGCCTTCCTGCTCGGCAACCGCCCTGCGTTCGAGGGCGGCTCGGAACTCAAGAAGTTGGCGCCGGAGAAGTTCTACGCCACCGTGGGTTACCCGCTGAAGGAAGCGGGCAAAGTGCCCCCGCAGCAGCAAGCGCATGGCGACATCGCGGAGATCACGCCGCTCGAGAACCTGTCCGAGGATCTCACCCTGGCCGCGCGCGACGCGCTCCGGAAGATGATCGACTACCTCGTCGCCGCGAAGGGGCTCACCCCGCATCAAGCCTACGTATTGGCCAGCGTGGCCGTGGACCTGCGGATCGGGAATCTGGTGGACGTCCCGAACTTCGCGGTGTCCGCGCAGCTGCCGCTGGAGGTCTTTGTCGGGCGCCGGCGGCGAGACGACGACGACGACGACGACGATTGACTGCTTCCTCGCTGCGAAGGGGCTCTCTGCGCGTCAGGCCTGACGAGGAGATGCACCGGCGGCGCTTTCTGGCGGGTGCGGTTGCGGCGAGTGCGTTGCTGCTCATGGGGCACTCGCCCTACCGCAAATGGGCGCAGTACCGCGCCCGCCATACCGTAATCGTCACCGACGGGTCGGACGCAGAATCGTTTCCTCTCGGCGAGCGGCTCGCGGCCTATCTGGCGGTCCGGCGGCCCGAGTTGAACGCCACGGCAACGCGAGCCCAGAGCTCGGCCACCGTGCTCAGCCTGCTCCGGAGCCGGCAGCTGGATGTCGCGCTGCTGCGCGGGGAAGACGCCTACCAGGGATCGCACGGCGCGGGCCCCTACGCCGGTCTAGCGATGCCGCTTCGCGCGCTGGCCGGGGTCGCCCCCGAGTACCTCTACGTGCTGGTCCCGGCCCCCTCGGCGATCCGGACGATGGCGCAGCTCAAGGGCCACCGGGTCGGCGTCGCCGACGCCGGCGGGCGGGTTCGAATCAAAGTCCGGCGGCTCGCCGCGGCGGCGGGCCTCGATCCGGACGCGGACGTTCGCTGGTCGTCGCTCAGGGCAGACGACGTTGGCGCCGCCCTCGACCGCGGCGACGTCGACGTCTCGTGTCTCGAGAGCCCGCTGCTCGCGCCGGCGCGCACTCTGCCGCGGCTCGCGGGCGACCAGCGCCTCCGCGCCGTCGCCCAGGGGGATGCCGTGCGCGCGCTGATTGACCGCCATGGTCCCGGCTACTTTCCCGCGAGTTTGGCCGACGACGCGGCTGTGGATCTCGAGGGGGATGGCGCGGTCCTCGGCGAAGTCCGGTTACTCGTCTGCCGCGACGACTATCCTGCGGAGCGCGCGCGGGTCCTCGCCGAGGCGCTCGGAGGGTGGGACGGCCTCGCGCCCCGGAAGACGCCGCTGCCGATCCCTCTTCACCCCGCGGTGGCCGAGCTGACGGCAGACTAAGACCGGCCCTGGGCGTGTCCAGGCTGCCGCGAACACTTCTTGTCGCCGCCGGCCTGCTCCTCCTGAGCCCGCCGCTCGGCGCTCACCCGTTGAACGTCGGGATCGCCGAGATCACCGTCTCCGAGCGGCAGATCGAGGTGCAGCTCAGCCTCAACCTGTTCGAGCTGGACCTCCTCCTCTCCCTCGACCGCGACCTCGACGCCCGCGTCGAGCTCGGCGAAGTCGAGGCCAGGCGAGCGGAGATCGTCGGCTATCTCACCCGCAAGGTTGGCGTCTTCGTCGGCGAGGAGCGTGCGCCGGCGAAGGTGGGCGCCTTCCGTGTCCGCCAGTCGGCTGACGGCAAGCCCACCTTCGAGACGACGCTGCGCTTCGTCTGGCGCGAGCCGCTCCAGAGCTTCACGATCCGCTGCGAGCCGCTGACCGAGCTAGGGACCGACCACAAGACCATCGCCCGCATCGTCCGTGGCGGCCGCAGCGAGCAGTTCGTGTTCCAGCAGGGCGTGGTGTACGAAGCGAAGGAGCGCACCTTCGTCGAGTCCGCAGCCCAGTTTCTCGAGCTCGGCGTTCACCACATCTTCGTGGGGTACGATCACCTGGCGTTCTTGATCGCCCTCGTCCTGCCGCGCCAGCGCTGGCTCGATCTGGTCAAGATCGTGACGTCGTTCACCGTGGCCCACAGCCTGACGCTCGCGCTGGCGGCGCTCGACGTCCTCCGTCTCCCGGCAACGCTCGTTGAGGCCGGCATCGCCTTCAGCGTGGCCTGGGTGGCGATGGAGAACCTTTGGGCGAGGACGTTCAAGCGCCGCTGGCTCATCAGTCTCCTCTTCGGCTTCGTCCATGGCTTCGGCTTCGCCAACGTCCTCAAAGAGCTGGATCTCGGGCGCTCGGCGCTAGCCGCCTCGCTGATCTTCTTCAACGTGGGCGTGGAGGTCGGGCAGGTCGTCATCGTCTCTCTCCTCCTCCCGTTGCTCTGGCTGCTCGCCCGGACGCCGGTCCACGCAGCGAGCGTCAAGCTGGCCTCGCTCGCCATCTTCTTCGCGGGCGTGCTTTGGTTCTTCGAGCGGGTGCTTTAGCGGGGCGACGCGGATGGCGCGACGATCCCACGCCTTCGCCGTGGCCGCCCTGGTGGCCGTGACCCTCGTCGGCGGCCGGGGCGCCGACGCGCACGTGGTCCTCGACGGCGAGATCGCCCGGCCCATCCTCGTCGACCTCGCACGGGACCTGCGGGATACCCGGGAAGGCGGAAGCGACGCCGCGCGGCTCGAGGCACTCTTCCTGGTCGGGGAGCGGGTGCACCAGCTCGTCGAGCTCATGAATCTCGACCTCCTCGCGCACGGCCGCAGTCTGTTTGGGGAACTCCTGATCCGACGCCTCGCCGAACATGGCGTCCGGGTGGACTTCATCGAGCGGAACGGTCGATACGTTTCCGACCTCGCGCCATTCGAGGAGTACTTGAGACGGTCGCCGCGGGGCCCGCGCGCGGCTGACGCGAAGTTCCGCGTGGTCGCCGAGATGTTCCATCGCTCGACCGGCCGCCGCCCGGAAGAGATCGCGGACGGCGGCGTGGAGGAGCTGCGCGACGCCGTCGCGCGAAAGGAGGCATTCCTCCGGGATCATCCCGGCCACGACCGGGTCAGAGACGTCCGGTTCTTCCTCGCCATGGACTACTACCGACTCTTCCGGAACAGCACCGAGACGGCGACGAGGGGGAAATATGAGCAGCTCGCTCGCCGGGCTCTCCAGCAGATCATGCACGAGTTCCCGGAGACCGCGGAAGCACGGTCCGCAGAGATAACGCTCAAGGCATTGGCGGGCGGGATCCCTTGAGCAGGGCCTCGCCGTAGCCCCTCGCTTGCGGCCCTGGTTTTCCCGCCGGCTTCAAGGATCCGGACGGAAACCGCTGCGTTACAGGACCGTGGAGCCGAGATTGCAGAAAAAAAGAAAGGCGGCCCGAAGGCCGCCTTTGCCGTGCTGCCGCCTGCAC
>JBOGJK010000474.1:0-7548 GCA_050745345.1 Thermoanaerobaculia bacterium | reverse complement strand
CCCCGGCCCTCTCCCGGGGGGAGAGGGGGGAGGGCGCGCGCCAGGCCGCTCGGGCGGCGCTCACGGGCCCGGCTCCGGTACGGCCCTCACCCCGGCCCTCTCCCGGGGGGAGAGGGGGGGTCACGCGACCCCCTCGCGGTAGATCCTCTTGACGACCTCCTCGATCTGCGGCTCCTCGATCGAGAGGTCCGCCACGTCGAAGCGGTTGACGATCTCCTTGACGGCCGCCGCCGGGGAGACCGCGCGCCGGTCGATGTCGAGGCGGTAGCGGTGGGACCCGATCTCCGCGATCGCGAGGCCGTTCCAGGAGAGCCGGGACGGGTCCGGTACGGTCTTCACGTCGAAGACGATGGAGGTCACCGGCAGAATCCGGTCGCGAAGCTGCTCGAGCGCGCCGTCGAAGAGAAGCCGGCCATGGTCGATCACGATCACGCGGCGGCAGAGGGTCTCGATGTCGGACAGGTCGTGCGTCGTCAGCAGGACCGTGGTCCCCTCCCGACGGTTGATGTCCTGCAGGAACTCCCGCACGCTGGCCTTGGCGACGATGTCGAGCCCGATCGTGGGCTCGTCCAGGAAGAGCAGGGGCGGCCGGTGCAGAAGCGAGGCCGCGAGGTCGCAGCGCATCCGCTCGCCCAGTGAAAGCTTGCGCACGGGCTGGTGAAGGTAGGCGGAGAGGCCGAGCACCCGGTCGAAGAGCGCCATCCGCTCGCGGTACACCGCGTCCGAGAGGCCGTAGATCTCCTGGAGCAGCTTGAAGGACTCCACGGCCGCGATGTCCCACCAGAGCTGGGTGCGCTGGCCGAAGACGACGCCGATCGTCGCGACGTAGCGTGCCCGCTCGCGCCAGGGGGTGTAGCCGTTGCAGAGGACCTCGCCCGAGGTGGGTGTGAGGATCCCCGTCAGCATCTTGATCGTCGTGGATTTGCCGGCGCCGTTGGCGCCGATGTAGCCGACCATCTCGCCGGGCGCGATCGAGAAAGTGACGTCGGAGACCGCGACGGTCTCGGTGCGCTTGCGGCGCACGAGCGACTTGACCGCCGCGGCGAGCCCTTCCTCCCGCCGGAACGACCGGAAGACCTTGGTCAGCTTCTCGACACGGACCGCGGGATCGCTCACCGGCCCTTCGTCCCCCGTCTCTCGTCTCCCGTCTTCCGGCCCGCCAGGGCGACCGCCCGGGCATAGATCTCCCGCGAGGGGAGCCCCGTTGCCCGCGCGAGCTCGCGCGCCACGGCGCGCTTGTCCCGGCCGGCGGCGAGCGCGGCGGCGATCTGCCGGTCGACCGAGTCTGCGTCGGGGGGCGCGGGCCCGGCCCGCGCGCCCTCCACCACCACAGTGGACTCGCCCCGCCCCGCCCCCCGCGCGCGCAACTCCCCGGCGACTCCGGGCAGGCTTCCGCGGACCGCCTCCTCGTGGAGCTTCGTCAGCTCGCGCGCGACACAGCAGCGGCGCGGGCCGAGGATTCCCGCGGCGTCCTCGAGCGATTCCGCCAGGCGGTGCGGTGCCTCGAACCAGACGAGCGTCTCGGCGCGCTCGCGGATTCCTTCGAGGAAGCGCCGGCGCTCTCCGCGGCGCGCGGGCAGGAAACCCAGGAAGAGGTGAGGCACGGCGGGCAGGCCGGAGACGGCCAGCGCGGCCGCCGGGGCGGAGGGCCCCGGAACGACGCGGACCGGATAGCCTGCGGCGGCGGCCGCCGCGACCAGCTCGCCGCCCGGGTCCGAGAGGAGCGGCATCCCGGCGTCCGACACGAGTGCCACGGTCTGCCCGGCCGCGAGCCGCCGCAGCAACTGCCCGACCCGCGCGCGCTCCTTCGGGGCGGGGCAGGAGACGCGCGGCGCCGTGAGGCCGAAACGGGAGGCGAGCTTTCCGGTGACCCGGGTGTCCTCGCAGAAGATCGCGTCCGCCTCTCGCAGGGCGTCGAGCGCCCGTGGCGAGAGGTCCTGGAGGTTGCCGATCGGAGTTCCGACGATCCGAAGCTCACCGTGCTTGCCGGGCCCGGACATGGGCGGCCAAAATAGCACGGCCGTGCCGGCCCGCCGGCCCGCCGGACGGCGGTTTATCATGCCGCGGTGTTCGTCCGGCACTCCCGGTTTCTGCCGCTCTTCCTGCTCGGGGCCGCCGTCTCGCCCGGCCAGACCGTGCTCGTGGACCGGGTGGCGGCGAGCGTGAACGACGTCGCCATCCCCGAGAGCGCCGTGCGGCGCGCCATGCTGCTTTCCCCGCTCGAGCGGCAGCCGGGCGAGAGCGAGGGTGCGTTCCGCGCCCGGGTGCTCGATGCCGTCATCGACCAGCGCCTCGAGTACGAGGATGCCCTGCGGTTCGGACCGGAACCCCCCGATGCGGCGGAGATCGAGGCCGCCCTCGCGAAGGTCGGCGAGCGGCTGAAAGGGGAGGGGAAGGATCCGGAGGCCGAGTTCGCCCGTGCCGGGATGTCGGCCGAGGAGGTGCGGGCCTCCGTCGAGCGGCAGCTCGTCGTGCAGCGCTACCTGCGCGAGCGGTTCCGGCCCGCGGCCCTCGCCGAGGAGGAGCGCGCGCGCATCGAGTACGAGGAGCACTGGGTCCCCGAGCGGAGGGCCGCGGGACAGCCCGTGCCGCCGTTCGAGGAGGTGGCCGGAGAGATGCGCGCCCGAGCCCAACAGCGCGGCTTCGACGAGGAGGTCGAGAAGTGGCTCCAGGAGCTGCGCGAGAAGGCGAGGATCACGATCTACCCGACGCCGGCGGCGGCGGCGGGACAGGGCGCGCCGATCGTGATCGCGACCGCGCCGGCGCCAACGCGCACGCCCGCCCCCGCGAACTGACTCGGGATCGGAGGCGCGGCGTCAAATAATACACGAATACATGCCTGACCCCGATTCCGCCTCTACCCCGGCGGCCAGGCAAACGCGCGCCCGCCGAGCAGATGGAAGTGCAGGTGGAGGACCGACTGCCCCGCCTGCTCCCCGTGGTTGAGGATCAGGCGGTAGTGCGCGAGCCCCTTCCCGCGGGCGATCGAGGCGGCCCGGAGGGCGGCCTCGCCCACGAGCGCGGCGTCCTCCGCCGCCGCGTCCGAGAGGCGAGCGATGTGCTTCTTCGGAATCACGAGGACGTGTGTGGGCGCCTTCGGGGCGATGTCCTCGAAGGCGTAGATCCGGTCGTCCTCGAAGACCTTCTTGGAGAGGATCTCGCGTTTGGCGATCTTGCAGAAGAGACAGTCCATGACCGGAGTCTAACCCTTGACTCGCCGCACCTTCGCTCCCAGCGCCGCGAGTTTCTCCTCCATCCGGTCGTAGCCGCGGTCCAGGTGATAGACGCGGTCCACGACCGTCTCTCCCTCAGCCGCCACCCCCGCCAGTACCAGCGCGGCCGAGGCGCGCAGGTCACTCGCCATCACGCTGGCGCCGGTCAGCCGCACCGGTCCCTCCACGACCGCCCAGCGCCCCTCGAGTTGGATCTTCGCCCCCATGCGGAGGAGCTCCGGCACATGCTGGAAACGGTTCTCGAAGACGGTCTCGGTCATCGTCGAGACGCCGTCGAGGCTGGTCGCCAACGCCATCCACTGCGCCTGCAGGTCCGTCGGGAAGCCCGGGTAGGGCGCGGTGGCGACGTCGTGGGCGTGCAGGCTCCCCGAGGCCCGCACGCGCAGAGAGTCTGAGCCCGCCGCCACCGAGACCCCGGCGGCCGAGAGCCTCGTCGTCAGCGCCCTCAGGTGTTCCGGCGCGCAGCGGGTGACGGTCACCTCGCCGCGCGTCAGAGCCGCCGCGATGGCGTAGGTCCCCGCCTCGATCCGGTCGGGCACGATGGTGTGCCGCGCTCCGTGGAGCCCCTCGATTCCCTCGATCGCGATCGTGGGCGTGCCGTCGCCGGAGATCCGGGCCCCCATCGCGCGCAGCAGTTGCGCGAGGTCGGAGACTTCCGGCTCCCGCGCGGCGTTTTCGAGGACCGTCGTGCCGCGCGCCAGGGTCGCGGCGAGCATCGCGTTCTCGGTCCCCGTGACGGTGACGGTCTCGAAGACGATCTCCGCCCCCGAGAGGCGGGAAGCCCTCGCCTCGACGTAGCCGTGCTCGAGCGTGACCTCCGCCCCCATCTTCCGGAAGGCCGCCAGGTGCAGGTCGATCGGCCGCACGCCGATGGCGCACCCGCCGGGCAGCGACACCCTCACGTGGCCGCTCCGGGCCAGGAGCGGCCCCAGGACCAGCACCGAGGCGCGCATCGTCTTGACCAGCTCGTACGGCGCGTCGGCCGAGCCGACGACCGGCGTCTCGACGGTCACGGCCCCCGAGGGCTCCTGCTCCGTGCGCGCGCCGATGTGCTGGAGGAGCTTCTGCATCGTGCGGATGTCGCGCACGAGCGGGACGTTGGTGAGCCGCACCGGCTCGGGCGTCAGGAGGGCCGCCGCGAGGCAGGGCAGCGCCGAGTTCTTTGCGCCGGAGGTGTCCACCTCTCCGGCGAGGCGGGTCGGCCCCTCGATGCAAAATCGGTCCAACGGAAGCGATTCTACGCGTCCGAGGGAGAAGAACTCCGGCGCCGCGCCAGAGCGACGCGCGGGATGCCCTCGAGGTCAGGAACGATCCGCAAGAAGGACCAGGCGGGGCGGGCGCGCAGCTCGCTCTCGACGGCCGCGGCCTGGCCGAAGCCGATTTCGAAGACGAGCAGGCCCTCCGAAGCGAGAAACGGCGGCGCCGTCTCGAGCAGATGGCGGATCGCGTCGAGGCCTTCCTCTCCCGCGAAGAGGGCTCGCCGCGGGTCGTGGTCGCGCACGGTCGGGGGCAGATGCGGCGCTTCGCCCAGGGCGAGGTAGGGGGGGTTGGAGAGCAGGGCGTCGAAGGGAACGGGGCAGAGCGCCGTCAGCCAGTCGGAGGCGAGCAGCTCCAGCCGCCCGAGCACGCCGTGGCGCGCGGCATTCTCGCGGGCCAGGGCGAGCGCGTCCACCGAGATGTCCAGGGCCACCGCGGTCGACTCCGGCCGCTCGAGCAGGTAGGAGATGGCGATGATGCCGCAGCCCGTGCCGGCGTCGAGGATCCGCCGCGCCTCCGGCGCCTCCCGTAGGGCCTCCCCGAGCAGGATCTCCGTCTCCGGCCGCGGCACCAGGGCCCGGGCGTCGACACGGAACGGGCGGCCGTAGAAGTCCCACTCGCCGATCAGGTGCTGGACGGGCACGCCCGCGAGGCGCCGGCTCCAGAGCTGCGCGAAGCGCCCCTGCGGGGCGGGCTCGAGGGGAGCGCGCAGGTCGAGGCCGAGCGGGTTGCGGCCGCCCAGGACGTGCGCCAGCAGCAGCCGCGCCTCCCAGGTCGTGGCGTCCGCGCCCAGACTGCGGGCCTCCGAGGCGGCGCGGTCCAGGAGGTCCTTGACGGTCATCGGCGATCGGGCCGATTGCTCAGGCCTTCGCCAGCTCTTCCTTGAGCCGATCCGCCTGGAAGTGGGCCGAGAGCGGCTCGACCAGCTCGTCGAGGTTCCCGTCGAGGACCTCGGTCATCCGGTGCGTCGTGAAGCCGATCCGGTGGTCGGTGATCCGGTTCTGCGGGAAGTTGTAGGTGCGGATCTTCTCCGAGCGGTCGCCGGAGCCCACCATCTTCTTGCGCTCGGCCGCGATGGCGCCCACCTGCTTGTCCCGCTCGATCTCGAGCAGGCGCGCCTTCAAGACCCGCATTGCCTTCGCCTTGTTCTTGATCTGGCTGCGCTCGTCCTGGCACTGGACGACGAGGCCCGTGGGCAGGTGTGTCAGGCGCACGGCCGAGTAGGTCGTGTTGACTCCCTGGCCGCCGGGCCCCGAGGCGCAGAAGCGGTCCACGCGGATGTCCTTCTCCTCGACCTTCACGTCCACGTCCTCCGCTTCGGGCAGCACGGCGACCGTCGCGGCCGAGGTGTGGATCCGTCCCGACGCCTCGGTCTGCGGCACGCGCTGCACCCGGTGGACGCCCCCTTCGTACTTCAGGCGCGAGTAGGCCCCCTCCCCCTCGACGAGGGCGGTCATGGCCTTCAAGCCGCCGATCCCCGTGTCGTCGCGGTCCACGACCTCGACCTTCCAACGGCGCCGCTCGGCGTAGCGCTGGTACATCCGGAAGAGCTGCGCGGCGAAGAGGGCCGCCTCCTCGCCCCCCGTGCCGGCCCGGATCTCCAGGAACACGTTGCGCGAGTCGTTCGGGTCCTTCGGCAGCAGGAGGAGCTTCAACTCCCGCTCCACCTGCGCGAGGCGCGCGGAGAGCGCCGCGCGCTCCGCGGTCGCCAGCGGGTGGAGCTCGTCGCCGGGCTGGAGCGACTCGGCCAGCTCCCGCGCCCCTTCCAGCTCCCGGGCGAGGCGGCGGTGCTCCTCGGTCTTCGTGACGATCGGCTCGAACTCCGCGAGCGTCTTCTGGGCGTCCCGCACGGCGCGGTGGTCCTGCACGAAGGCCGGGTCCGCGAGCCGGGCGCGGATCTGCTCGTATTTCTGGCGGATCTCTTCGAGCTTCTCGAACATGGCGGAGCTTTCAGCCGTCAGCGTTCCGCTGCCGGCGGGAGGGACCCTCGCCGGGGTCGCTACAGAGCGGTCGGGAGAGAGGGGCGGGGTTCGGGCATGCCGCTACGCGGAGGCGCCGGAGGCCTTCTTCTCGTAGCGCTTTCGGAAGCGCTCGACGCGGCCGGCCGAGTCGACCAGCTTCTGCTTGCCGGTGAAGAAGGGGTGGCACTTGCTGCAGATCTCCAGACGCAGTTCCTTCTTGGTCGAGCGGGTGGTCCAGGTCTCGCCGCAGGCGCAGTGGACCATGACCTCGTGGTATTCGGGGTGCAGCTTCTCTTTCATGGAACCGCATATTCTAGGGGAGGCGCCGGCCGGCGCGCAAGCCCCCGCCGAGGGCTCCCGCGACACGCATTAGAATCCGCTTCCGAGAAGAGACGTGTTCTACCTCTACGTGACGGCCCCCGGCATGCCCGCCCAGAAGCACCTTCTGGACAAGCCGGTGACGACGATCGGCCGTTCTTCGATGAACGACCTCCCGGTCGCCGACAAGATGCTCTCCCGCCAGCACGCGCGCATCGTCCGGGACACCAACGGCGGGCTGTCGGTGGAGGATCTGGGCTCCCGCAACGGATCCTTCTTGAACGGCGAGCGCCTGACCTCGATCCAGGCCCTGAAGCCCGGCGACCGGATCACGGTGGGCGGCGTGACGCTGAAGGTCGAGTCGGAGTCGACCACACGGGTGCGGATCGAGGCGCAGGAGGAAGAGGCCCTGGACAACACGATCCTCAAGGCCTCGGCGGAGCTGCTGCGCAAGCACACGGAGACCGATCCCCGCCTTCCCGCCGAGCAGCTCTCGAAGCTGGTCGAGTCGCTGCGGGTGGTCAACGAGCTGACGATCGAGCTACTGCGCGACGTCTCGGTGGACGAGCTGCTGAAGTTCCTGATGGACAAAGTCTTCGAGACGTTGAACCCCGACCGCTGCGTCGTGCTGTTGCGCCACTCGGTCACCAACGAGCTGATTCCGGCGGTCATCCGTGTCGCCGAGGGGATCTCCGCCGAGGAGATCCGCCTCTCCCGCACGCTCGTCGCGTCAGTCGTCGAGAAGCGCATGGGCCTCCTCCTGATGGACACCTCCACGG